>JBKBRD010000388.1:0-3339 GCA_046292405.1 Allobosea sp.
GACGACGGAAACCCAGCGGGTTCTGGTCGAGTGGACCAACCGCATCGACAAGCTCGCCGAGCTTCAGAACAGCCTGAACGGCTCGGTCAGGTCGGAGAAGAACGCAATCCTGCTCTCGGACGCGACGGAGATCGCCAAGCGGAGTGAGACGGCTAACCAAAGGCGCGCCCAGGCAGCCAAGATCGCCGCTGAACTGTCGGCGAGCGCCAATCCGGAGGCCAAGAAGCTCTGGCAGGCGTTCGAGCCTGTCTTCGCGGAATTTACGACTCTGCAGCAGGAGGTCTTGCGCAACGCGGCGCTCAACTCCGGCGCTCGCGCGACGGAGCTCTGGACGAAGGAAACCATGCCCCTCGCCGCAATGATCACCAAGACAGCCGACCCGGTCATCGCCGAGCTGACACGGGACGACGCCGGCGTCACCCAGATGCGCGCCGCGCTGGCGTTGCAGCAGGTCCGCCTGGACTGGCTCCGCCTGACCCGTACGGCCGCTAACCTGTTCGGCGCCTCGACCATCGCCGAGGTCGACAGCGCCAGCGCCAAGCTCACCGAAGACATGCGCGTTCTCTCGACGAGCCTCGAGCCGAGACTGCGCACATTGGCCGATGCCGGCGTATCGCCCGCGCCGATGATCAAGCTCTATCAGGAGGCGCTCGCCAGCCTGACCAGGGTCGTCCGGATTGCGCCCGAAGCCGGAAACATCAAGGCCATCGAAATTTCCTCCACCCGTGCGATGCCAGTGGTGACGGCCATGATGCAGCGGCTCGGCGTGCAGACCGACTTCATCAAGAAGTCGGCGGCGGAGGCGGCCACGGCTGCGGCCGAGCAGGCCCAATTCGCCAAAACCCTGCTGCTGGCGATTCTCGCCGCCTCGCTGCTGATCGCGACCACCGCCGCCTTCTGGATCGCGCTCAGCATCAGCCGTGGTCTTTCGAGCGCGGTCGGCCTCGCCAACGCCGTCGCCATCGGCGATCTCAGCCACAGCATCGAGGTCAGGAACGATGACGAGATCGCCGATCTCGTGAAGGCGCTCAACGCCATGACGGACAACCTCAACGCCACCGCCGCCGTTGCCGACTCGATCGCCAATGGAGACCTCTCGGTCGAGGCCAAGCCGCTGTCGGAGAAGGACAGCCTCGGGATCTCGCTGCAGAATATGGTCGTCAGGCTGCGCGAGGTCGTCGGCCAGGTCAACGCGGCGGCGGAGAACATGTCGTCGGGCTCGCAGGAGCTCTCCGCCAGCGCCGATCAGCTGTCGCAGGGCTCGACGGAGCAGGCGGCCTCGACCGAGGAGGCCTCGTCTTCGATGGAGGAGATGGCGGCCAATGTCCGCCAGAACGCCGAGAACGCCGCCACTACCGAGAAGATCGCCGCGCAGTCGGCCCGCGACGCCGAAGCTTCGGGCGAGGCGGTCGGCAAGGCGGTCGACGCCATGCAGACCATCGCGCAGAAGATCAACATCGTGCAGGAGATCGCCCGCCAGACCGATCTGCTGGCGCTCAACGCTGCGGTCGAGGCCGCCCGCGCCGGCGAGCACGGCAAGGGCTTCGCTGTGGTCGCCTCCGAGGTGCGCAAGCTTGCCGAGCGCAGCCAGGCGGCCGCCGCCGAAATCGGCACGCTCTCGGTCGATACGGTGAAGGTGGCGCAGGAGGCGGGCGCGATGCTGGCCAGGCTCGTCCCCGACATCAAGAAGACCGCGGAGCTGGTCGAGGAGATCACCTCCGCCAGCCGCGAGCAGGATGTCGGCGCCAGCCAGATCAACCAGGCGATCCAGCAGCTCGACAAGGTCACCCAGCAGAATGCGGCGGCCTCCGAGCAGGTCTCGGCCACCTCCGAGGAGCTGGCCGGCCAGGCCGAGCAGCTGCAGAGCACCATCGCCTTCTTCCGCCTCGGCGACGAAAGCCGCCGCAGCGCCGCCCGGCCCGCCCTCGACCAGACGGTGAAGCAGCTGCGCGGCAAGGCCTCGGCCATGTCGGCCGCGCTGAAGCCGAAGACGGCGCAAGCCCCTGCCACATCCCGCCCGGCGAAGAAGATCGCCAATGGCGGTTTCGCCTTCGACCTTGACGATGGTGGCGACCAGCACGACGCCGCCTTCCAGCGAAGCTGAGGTCGATCTAGCAGCGCCGCTCCGCATGAGGCGGGGCGGCGTGACCCTCCGCGACCACGGGAACTATGCCGATGCGTATGACCATCAAGACAAAGCTCGCCGGCGCCTTCGGCGTCATCATCGCCCTCGCAATGAGTGCGGGCGGGCTCGCCTATATCAAGCTCAACGAGGCGACGGAAACCCAGGGGGTTCTGGTCGACTGGAGCAACCGCATCGACAAGTTCGGCGATCTTCAGACCAGTTTGAACGGTGCGATCCGTTCGGAGAAGACCGCGGTCATGGTGACGGACGAGGCCGAGATGGCCAAGCGCACCGCGACGGCCAACGAGAGACGTGCCAAAGCAGCCAAGACGGCCGCGGAACTGGCGGCGAGCGCCAGTCCGGAGGCCAGGAAGCTCTGGCAGCAATTCGATCCCCTCTTCGCGGAATTCTCGACCCTGCAGCAGGAGGCCTTGCGCAACACGAATCTCAACTCCGGTGCTCGCGCCGCCGAGATCTGGACGAAGGAAACCATGGCCCTCGCGGCCATGATCACCAAGACGGCCGATCCGGTCATCGCCGAGCTGACGCGGGACGGCGCCAGCGTCATCCAGATGCGCGGGGCCCTGGCGCTGCAGCAGGTCCGTCTGGACTGGCTCCGCCTGACCCGCACGGCCGCAAATCTGTTCAGCGCCGCGACCATGGCCGACCTCGAAAAAGCTAGCGCCAAGCTCACCGAGGACATGCGCGTTCTCTCGACGGTTCTCGAGGCGAGGCTGCGCCCCTTGGCCGATGCCGGCGTTTCGCCCGCGCCGTTGATCAAGCTCTATGGCGAGGCGATCGCCAGCCTGACCAAGGTCGTGCGGATGGCGTCCGAAGGCGGCAACATCAAGGCCATCGAACTGACATCCGGCCGTGGGATGAATGTGGTGACGGCCATGATGCAGCGGCTCGGCGCGCTGACCGACTTAATCAAGAAGGCGTCGGCGCAGGCGGCTACGGAGGCCGTCGCGCAGGCCGAGTTGGCCAAGACGCTTCTGCTTGCGATTCTCGCCGCCTCGCTGCTGATCGCGACCTCCGCCGCCTTCTGGATCGCGCTCAACATCAGCCGCGGTCTTTCGAGCGCGGTGGGCCTCGCCAACGCCGTCGCCATCGGCGATCTCAGCCACAGCATTCAGGTCAAGAACGATGACGAGATCGGCGATCTCGTGAAGGCGCTCAACACCATGACGGACAACCTCAACGCCACCGCCGCC
>JBKBRD010000389.1:0-3327 GCA_046292405.1 Allobosea sp.
CACCCGCTGCACCGCCGCAAGCACGCGCTCGGGCGTCGCGGGCGTATCGAGGCGGGGGCAGATGCGGTGGTCGCCGACGCTGGCGACGGCGTCGGAGAGGGCGTGCAGCACCGAGATCGCCAGCATCAGCGGCGGCTCGCCCACCGCCTTGGAGCGATGGATCGTCGGCTCGCGATTGGGCGCGTTCTGCAGCAGCGCGATATTGAAGATGCGCGGCCGGTCGGAAGCCACCGGGATCTTGTAGGTCGAGGGCGCATGCGTGCGCAGCTTGCCATTCTCGTCCCAGACCAGCTCCTCCGTGGTGAGCCAGCCCATGCCCTGCACGAAGCCGCCCTCGATCTGGCCGATATCGATGGCGGGGTTCAGCGATGTCCCGCAATCATGCAGGATATCGGTGCGCAGAACCTTGTATTCGCCGGTCAGCGTGTCGATCGCGACCTCTGTCGCCGCCGCGCCGTATGCAAAATAGTAAAAGGGGTGGCCCCGCCCGGCCTTGCGGTCCCAGTTGATCTTCGGGGTGGCGTAGAAGCCCGTCGCCGAGAGCTGGGTGCGCGCGACATAGGCCGCCTTGACCAGATCGGCGAAGGCGATTTCACGCGTGCCGACCGCGACATGGCCCTGCCGGAACTGGATCGACGCGGGGTCTTCCTGCCAATGCCGGGCGGCGAAGGCGACGAGCCTGGCCTTGATCGTCTCGCAGGCGTCGAGCGCCGCCATGCCGTTGAGATCGGAGCCCGACGAAGCGGCGGTGGCGGATGTATTGGGCACCTTGCCGGTGGTCGTGGCGGTGATCTTGATCTGGTCGAGGCCGACGCCGAAGGCCTGCGCCACCACCTGCGCCACCTTCACATAGAGGCCCTGGCCCATTTCCGTGCCGCCATGGTTCAGCGCGATGGTCCCGTCCGTATAGACATGCACCAGCGCCCCGGCCTGATTGTACCAGGTCGCGGTGAAGGAGATGCCGAATTTCACCGGCGTCAGCGCCAGCCCGCGTTTGACGACGCGGCTCTCGCGATTGAAGGCGGCGATCGCCTGCTGGCGCGCGCGATAATCGCAATCCCGTTCGAGCTGCGCCATCACCTCGCCGGCGATCATGTCCTCGACGCGCTGGTGATAGGGGGTGATGTCGCGGCCCTCGCCGCCATAGAGATTGCGCTGGCGCACTTCCAGCGGGTCGAGCCCGGTGGCGAAGGCCACCTCCTCGATGAAGCGTTCGGCCCCGACCATGCCCTGCGGTCCGCCGAAGCCGCGAAAGGCGGTGTTCGAGACCGTATTGGTGCGCAAAGGTTCGGAACGGACGCGCACGGCGGGGTAGAAATAGCAATTGTCGGCGTGGAACAGCGCCCGGTCCGTCACCGGCCCCGAGAGATCGGCATTCCAGCCGCAGCGCGCGGCATAGACGGCGTCGACGGCGAGGATCTGCCCGTCATCGTCGAAGCCGATCTCGTAATCGCAGACGAAATCATGGCGCTTGCCGGTGATGATCATGTCGTCGTCGCGGTCGGGCCGCAGCTTCACCGCCCGCTTCAGCTTGCGCGCCGCCAGCGCCGCAACGACGGCGAAGAGGTTCGATTGTGTCTCCTTGCCGCCGAAGCCGCCGCCCATGCGCCGCACTTCCACCGTCACCGCATGCGAGCCGACGCCCAGCGCCTGCGCCACCATGTGCTGCACCTCGCTCGGGTGCTGGGTGGAGGACATGACCAGCATGTCCTCATCCTCGCCGGGGATGGCGAGCGCGATCTGACTTTCGAGATAGAAATGATCCTGGCCGCCTATGGTCATCGAGGCCCTCAGCCGGCGCGGGCTCGCGGCCAGCGCCGCGGCGACATCCCCCCGCGCTAGCGTCAGCGGCTCGGTGACGAGCAGGCCGCCCGCCGCCTGCGCTGCGGCGATGTCGAGCAGCGGCACGGCCTCTTCATAGGACGCATCGGCCAGCCGCGCCGCCAGCCGCGCCGCCTCGCGTGTCTCCGCGACGACCGCGAAGAGCGGCTGGCCGTGATGCAGCACGTGCTCCGTCACGAAAATCGGCTCGTCATGGCGGTGCGGCGAGGAGATGTCGTTGACGCCTGGAATATCGGCGGCGGTCAGCACCGCCAGCACGCCCGGCGCAGCCTGCACCCGCGACAGATCGAGCGAGACCAGCCGACCATGGGCGATGCTGCTGAGGCCGAGGCAGGCATGGCAGAGGCCGGCAGGCTCCGGCAGATCGTCGATGTAGAGCGCTTCTCCCGCCACATGCTTGGGCGCGGAATCATGTCTGCTCGCGCCGCCGACCGGCCCATCGCCCGTCCGTGCGGCTGTGGCGGCATCCTTCGTCAGCCCGTCAGCCATGGGCCTGCTCCGCCAGAAGCCCCGCCACGCGCGTCGCGACCCTCGGCTCGCACGTCTCGATCAGGAAGCGCCGCAGCAGGTTGCCGGCGACGGTGAGGCGATAGCCGGCGCTGGCGCGCATATCGCTCAATGGCGTGAAATCGGCGCTCAACGCGGCGATGGCCGCGGTCACCGCATCCTCGTTCCAGGGCCGGCCGATCAGCGCCGCCTCGGCGCTCCGTGCCCGTTTGGGAATGCCGGCCATGCCGCCATAGGCCAGGCGAGCCTCGCGGACGGCGCCGCCTGCGTCGCACTGCAGATAAAACGCGGCGCACAGCGCCGAAATATCCTCGTCGAAGCGTTTGCTGATCTTGGAAACGTGAAACAGCGCGCCATCGCTGGGTTTCGGCAGGATCACCGCCGCGACGAACTCGCCCGGCCGCCGGTCCTGCTTCCGGTAGCCGAGAAAGAAGTCTTCCAGCGCGATCTCGCGGCTGCCCTCGCGCGACATCAGCGCGAGCCGTGCGCCCAGCGCGATCAGGGCCGGCGGCAGGTCGCCGATCGGCGAGCCATTGGCGATGTTGCCGCCGATCGTGCCGGCATTGCGCACCTGTTCGCCGCCGAAGCGGCGCATCAATTCGTCGAGCTGGGGCGAAAGCTCAGCCAAGGCGATGCGCAGATCGGCGTGGTTGGCGAGCGCGCCGATGCGCAGGCTCTCGCCCTCATCCGCGATGCTGCGCAGCGCCTCGCAGCGTCCGAGAAAGATGATCGCGGGCGGGCGCTGCATACCCTTGGTCACCCAGAGGCCGACATCGGTGGCGCCGGCGACGAGCACGGCGTCTGGGTGCTGCGCGACCAGCTGCGCCAGCGCTTCGACCGTCGCCGGCGCGTAGAAACTGCGGCCAGCCTCTCCCAACGCCAGCGTCTGGTTGTCGGCCAGCTCGCCGAGCCGGGCGGCGATGGCCTGCTCCGCCTGGGCCAGCCGCTGTTGCGGCCGGCCGCCCTGATACATCGCGA
>JBKBRD010000390.1:0-3297 GCA_046292405.1 Allobosea sp.
TCGACGCCCTCCGGCTGCTTCTTCTCCTCGTAGAGCGCGTAACCGGTGACGGCGAGGCCGGCGACGAGGAGGATGACGAGAGCAACGAGGAGATTGCGCGAAGCGAGCATTGTGGTGTCCTGGCGGGGCGTCGCGTCAGGCGCGACCGCCAGACAACGCGTCCGCGGCCGCCCGGTTCCGAACCGTCGGATCAGTTTGTTGCGACGCCGAACCAGCGCGTGGCGATGTAGAGCCCGCCGGCGGCGCTGACGGCCGTGAGCGCCGTGCCCCAGGCGAGATCGACGATGGCGACCGAGACGGGAAAGCCGCGCAGGGTGGAGAGATTGGTGATGTCATAGGTGCCGTAGGCGATGAAGCCGAGCCCCGCCCCGGCCAGCAACGCCGCCAGCACGGCGCCCGAGGCCAGGTTCGGCAGAATGGCGAACCAGACGATGCCGGCGACATAGGTCAGGTAAAACAACGCCGCGATGCCGAGCCGCGGCTCGGGCAGCAGGAGATCGCCCATCCGCGCGGCGTAGAACTCCCGCGCCACATATTTCAGCCAGATCAGGTCGAGCGGGAACAGGATGAGGGCGGTCGCGGCATAGATCAGCAGGAAACGCGTCATGCCGGTTCGTCCTTCGCTTGCGGCGCAACGGCGCCGGCTCCTGTGTCTACGCGCGCCAGCTCGGCGCGGATCTCGGCCTTGGCCATGCTGCGCCCGAGCCAGGCGACGGAGAGGCTCGCCCAGGTCAGGCCGAGCAACCATCCCGCCAGCACATCGGTCGGCCAGTGCACGCCGAGATAGACACGGCTGACCCCGATCAGCACGATCAGCGCCCAGGCGATGCCGTAGCAGAGCCGGGTGATCTCGGTGCGCCTGACCGCAAGCCCGACGAAACCGGCGATGCAGAGCAGGGTCACCGCCGAGAGAAACGCGTGCCCGCTCGGGAAGCTGGCGGTGAAGGTCAGCGCGGCATGCTCGACGATGTCGGGCCGCTCGCGCCCGAAGAAGATCTTCAGCCAGGTGCTGGCGAGGGTCGCGGCGAGAACGCTGACGAACAGTCCGACAGCCAGCGGCGCATGGCGGCAGCGCCACAGCACCAGGCTCGCCGTGAGCATCATCAAACCGAGCCCGGAAAAGCTGCCGAGCGCGGTGACGTCACGCACCGCCTCGCGCAGCCAGGCGGGGCCGATGGGCAGCGACGGATTGCCGGGCTCGCGCAGCATCAATACGAGCCCGGTGTCGAAGCTGAAGCTGTGGCCCAAGCTGATCAGGATCGCCAGGCCGACAAAGGCGCAGGCGGCGGCCAACGGCAGCAGGAAGCGGGGCGTCAACATCACTGCGCCGCGCTGCGGGCCGCGATGACGCTGACCGCCCTGGGCAGGATACGGTAGGACAGCGCGCCGGCGCGCCGCTCGACCTCGCCATCGAAGGTGATGTGGCCGCGCCGCTTGTCGCGACGCCGCAGGGTAACCTCGGGCGTGGTGAAGGAGGTCAGGCTGGGCGCGTTGCGCCAGCCGCCGGTCACGACCGAAAGCGCCGCCTTGATCCGCGACCAGATTCCCCCGGCATTGAGGATATGCACCTCGAAGACGCCGCCATCCAGCCGGCTGCGCCGCCATTCGGCCCCTTCGAAGCTGTTGATCGTCACCAGCACGGCGTCCGCCTGAACCTCGCGACGCTCCTCGCCAACGAGGATTTCCACGGTGATGGGATGGGTGAACAGGATCGAACGGATGGCGGCGACTGCGAAGGCGGCGGCGCGGCTGAACGGAAACCGCCGCCGGGCGTGCTCGCGTTCGCGCGCCATCAGGCTGAAGAAGCCCATGCCCGAAAGGGAATGGAACAGGCGGTCATCGACGCGCCCGATGTCCAGATCGACCGGGTGACCGCTGCACAGCGCTTCGATCTGGCGTTCGAGCGTGCCGTACAGGCCGAGATCTCGCCCGAGAACGTTCACCGTTCCCAGCGGCAGGATGCCGACGGGGCGTCGCGCCTCCAGCAGGATCGGAAGCACGCCGTTGATCGTGCCGTCGCCACCCGCCACGACAGGGATGGCGTCGGGATCGGCGATCGCCAGGGCCAGGGCCGAATGCAGCTCCTTGGGGCTGACGAGCTTCACCTCTGCGGTGCAGCCGTGAGCGGCGAAGGCCTCGGCCACGCGCGTCGCGAACGCCGCCTGGCCGAGTTCGAGCACGGTCCCGGCCCGGGCGTTGACGACGATGATGTAACGCATGGGGTTTCGGGGCGTCTTTCTGTCACGGACCGTCTATCGCCGACGCCGCTCAGGACAGGGCGAGCTGGCGCGGCCAGGCGGAGGCCTGCATCGGGATGTTGACCGGATTGACGGCGGTTTCAACCTCCTCGGTGACGACCTCGAACGCACCCAGCATATGCGGGCCGAAGGACGAGACCATCGCGACGTCGGTGGCGTCCCGACCGCGGGCGATGACGATCCGGCCGATCCGCGGCGTGTTGTGACGCGCGTCGAAGGTGTACCAGCGCCGGCCGAGATAAACCTCGAACCAGGCGTTGAAGTCCATCGGGGCGGGGTTGGCCGGCACGCCGATGTCGCCGAGATAGCCGTTGCAGTAACGGGCGGGAATATTGAGGCAGCGGCAGAGCGCGACGGCCAGATGCGCGAAATCGCGGCAGACGCCGACGCGCTCCTCGAAGGCCTCGGCGGCGGTGCGGGTGCTGCGGGCGAAGTGATAGCCGAAGGTCAGGTGGTTGTGGACGAAATCGACGACCGCCTGCACCCGCGCCCAGCCAGGCTCGAGATGGCCGAACAGGCTCCAAGCGGTGCCCGAGAGCTTGTCGGTCTCGCAATAGCGGCTGCCCAGCAGGTAGACCAGCGCCTCATCGGGGAGTTGCGAGGGCGGCACCTCGCGCGCATCGACGGCGATCGGATCGGGCTCGCCGGAATCATGGGCGACGCCTTCCGACTGCAGCAGCACGCCGCCCGGCGGCGCGACGATGCGGCGGCAGATATTGCCGAACTGGTCGAGATACTGGCCCACCCGCACGGGGCGCGACGGGTCGCGCAGCGAGGTGACGAGCATTTCGTCGGGCCGGATCAGGTCGATGCGGCGCGAGGGATGGACATCGAGCAGGGTCACCATCGGCAACTCCTGCTCACACACGATCTCGATGCGGTAACCGTAGCGGATCTGCATGATGGTCTCTCCCGGACCCGGCCGCTCCTTTCAATGGGCGGCCGCGTTGTCACCCCCCAGCGGGCAGCGCGGCGGTGTAAAACCGGCGGGGCGGAGCGCCCGCAACAAAAAGAAGATTGGGGGCGGTTTGGGCCGCCG
>JBKBRD010000391.1:0-661 GCA_046292405.1 Allobosea sp.
AGTGGCCAGAGGCACATGGTGGCGCTGGCGCGCGCTTTCCTTCGGCGTGGAAAGGTCCTGTTCCTCGACGATCCCACCAGCTCGATGGACATGGCGACCGAACGCCTCTTCGTCGCCCGGTTGAAGGCCTCGCTGGCGCCGGAGACGACTCTGGTGGTGACGACGCATCGCAACGCTGTCCTGTCGCTGGTCGATCGCGTCGTGGTGATCGAGGGCGGCAAGGTGGTCGCCGACGGTCCGCGCGACGCCGTGCTCCAGCGTTTGGCCACCACGGCGGCTGCCGCGCCCGGTTGAACTCAGGGATCGTCCGACAGCTTCCTGACGACGCAGAGCAGCAGCGGCGTCGCGCCGGTCTCGACCATCACCGTATTCATGATGCCGGTCAGCTTCCTGCGGGCCGTTCGCAACGTGAAGGGAGCGCCGACGGCGCGGTGGCTCTCGGCCGACAAGAGCGCGATCAGGCGCGCGGGGGCCACGTCGAGCCGCAGCATGATCTCGGAACCAGGGCTTGTCTCCCCGCCAACGGCCATGTTCTCCGCCGCCAGCCGGGCAAAAGCGGAGTTCTGCGCGATCACCTGCTGGTCTGTCGTCATCGCCACCGCCGGGGCGGGGATCGCGGAAAGGATGCCGCGCATCGACGCCTGGATTTGCCCCTTCAGCA
>JBKBRD010000391.1:671-3297 GCA_046292405.1 Allobosea sp.
AGATCGCATTCCGAGAGTAGCCAGGACACGGCCGCAGCGCGCAGATGGGAAGTCTGGTTCGCGGCGCTCGCGCTTGTCAGCAGCGCGCCGACGAGCGCGTTGAGCCGGAGCTCCTTGCGCGCCGCCATGCGCTCGAGCGCCGACCATATCGGCACTTCGAGCGCAAAGATGCGGCGCTTGCCATGAATCGAGAGAATGCGGGTGCGTCGCTGCGCCGCCGCCTGGATCGGCGCGTCCGCCGCCACGGCCGTCGAGCTGTCAGCGCTCACGGAGCGCCTCGCGCCAGGCCCGGTTGATCGGCTTCAGCAGATAGGTGAGGATCGATTTCCGACCCGTGATGATGTCGACGTCGGTAATCATGCCCGGAATGATCGGATACTCGACGTCGCCCCGCTTCAACGCGGCCTCATCGGTGCGGATGATGACGGCGTAGAAATTCTCCTTCGCATTATTGTCGAACAGGCTGTCGGCCGAGACATGCTCGACGGTGCCGTTCAGCCCGCCATACTGGAAGAAATCATAGGCCGTCACCTTGACGATGGCGCGCTGGTTGTTGGTGACGAAGGCGATGTCGGAGGGTTTGATCCGCGCCTCGACCAGCAGCTTGTCTTCGAGCGGCACGATCTCGACGACCCGCTCGCCTGCGTTGAGGAAGGCGCCGACCGTGGTGACCGGCAAAGAATTGATGATGCCGTCGACGGGCGCCCGAATGTCGGTGCGGGCGACGCGCTCTTCCGCGCCGCGCAGTGTCTGGTCGATGACGGAGAGTTCCGATTTGCGCGTGGTCAGCTCGCCCGCCGCTTCGCGACGGAACTGGATCACCTGCTCCTCGACCTGCAGTTCCGCCTCGGACAGCGCCGATTGCAGCTTCGAAAGCGTCTCGGTCGCGGTGGCGACCTGACCCTTGAAATCTACCAGTTGGCGCTCGACGCGCAGCAGCTCCATCTGGGAGACGAGGTTGCGCGTCGCCATTGGGCCGACCAGACGCATTTCGCGCTCGGCCAGCTTGAGCCCCTCCGAGAAGCGCGTCATGCCGGCGGTGGTCTCGGCGATTTCCTGGCGCCGCTGATTGACGCGAAGCCTGAAGACTTCGAGCCGCGTATTGAGATTTTCACGCCGCAGCGCCAGCAGGCTCTGCTCGTTGGCGCAAACCGCGGGCGCGACGGCGGCGACGCTGGCCGGGCATTGATAGGGTTCGTCGCGCCCTGACGCCTCGATCTCCAGCCTGGCGATCTGGGCGCGGATCGCTCGCGCCTGCGCCTCGACTTCGTTGGCGCGGGTCGCGTTCGGCGTATCCTCCAGCCGCATCAGCAACTCGCCTCTGCGTATGCGCTGGCCGAGCCTGACGGGTATCTCGCGCACCACCCCCGCTTCCGGGGTCTGGATCACCTGGACGCGGCTCGACGGGATGACCCGGCCGGAACCGCGCGTCACCTCCTCCAGCTGGGTCAAACCGGCCCATAGCCCTAACGACAGCAGCAATAGGCCGACCGACAGAATGACGAGCTTGGCGGCGCGCGGAACCGCTTCCCCACTCTGAACTCCCGCTGGAACGACGTCTTTTAGGGAAGATCGCATGCGATCTCCCAGGCGGCTCATAGCTGACATCGGCCAAATGGTTTCCATAACTGAAACGACTAAGCTCAAGAGTAACGCTAAACTGTTACCACCTGTTTGCTTTGGATCATAACTGCTCCGAGATCCCTCAATTTTTAGCGTTTCCCGCAGCCGGGCCGCTACTGACTTTGCTCCCCAATGCCTCTCGCAAGAGGGGTATCGATCATGTGGGCGAGGGGACAACAGGGCCGGTTCGGAGCGCTTATGCTGGCGCTGGCGGCTGTTCTGACGCCAGCCCAGATCGCGCGAGCGAATATCGATCTGCCGGCCTTGAAGGAGGCTGCGGCCGATGAGCCGGCGGCGGCCGGATCGGGCGCGTCTGGTGCTATGGCGCCGCTGACCCGTTTCATGATTGCGACGGGAGGCGTCGAGCTGGCCTTGTCGGGGTTTGGCAATAGCCGGGCCGGAGAGCCGGGGGACGGTCAGGAGCCGCTCGGGCATCCCCGCCGGCTACGCTTCGCCTCGGCCGGCTACGCGCCCTATCTTCCGGGCCTCAGCGCGTCGGAGACAAAGCCGAGGAATCTGGCGCCGCTCAGCTCCGACGGCGCTCCCGTCGCGATCTTCGGTTCCGTCGCCATTCCGGTCGCCGGGCCGGTCCATGCCGGGCGCTGGCGCCAGGTGCTCTCCGAGCAGGCCCACATCGCCTTGGCCGACACGTGCCATGGCGCGCAGGATTGCGGCGGCGCCCTGATGCAGAAGGCGCGGGGCGTGGTCAAGGAGGCGCGGGCACTGGAGCGCGAAGCAATCCGCCTCGCGTCCGCCTCCTCGGCTCCCAAGCTGGTGAGGGCGTAGCTCGCCGCGCGCCGTACCTCCCCCGTCCCCTTGTGCACCACCTCCCGCTCCACCCGCACCACCTGTCGGCACCCGGGAAAGGCCAAGAGCGCATCCGGCAGATAAGGGGAAGCCCAGACCCGGTAGGTCCACACCTCCCCGTCCCGCACCACCTCCCAAGCTGACTCCGTCTCCCCGGGAAGCCGCCTTTCCTCCATCCCCTTGAATACCTCCAGAG
>JBKBRD010000392.1:0-3294 GCA_046292405.1 Allobosea sp.
TGGCACGTCGAGGAACAGGATCGGCGCGGCGGCCGCGACCAGAATCGGCTCGAACAGGCCGGAATTGCGCGGGCTGCCGCGGTCGAGGCGCTGGTTCATCGCGTATTGGATGACGCCGAGGCGGCGGAAGGCGGTGATCGCGATGGCGCGCGCCAGCCCCGCATCGGCTGAGTCGAGCTTGAAGGCGGGCGCGACCCGTTCGAAGGTTTCGTCGAGCGCCAGCCGCGCCTTCAGCACCTCGTCGACCAGCATCGTCGCCAGCCGCCTGGCCGGCAGGCCCGGAACGGTCTCCCGCGCCGCCGCGTCGGCGGCCGCGGCGTCCGGCAGCGTCTCGCCCGTCTGCTCCGGTTGCGTCATGTCAGCCCCAGGGCCCGCGACGCTGGCCGCCCCAAGGGCCCTGCTGCGCCTGGGGGGCGAAGCCGCCGCTCGGGCCGCCGACGCCCATGGCGCGCGCCTGCTCCATCAGCGCGGCGATGCGGTTGCCGGTGTCGGGGTGGGTCGAGAAGAGGTTATCCATGCCGCGGCCGCTCAGGGGGTTGATGATGAACATGTGCGCCGTAGCAGGCTTCGCCTCCGCCGTCTCGTTCGGAATATGCGCCACGGCGCCGGCGATCTTGGCGAGCGCATCGGCCAGCCAGACCGGGTTGCCGGCAATCTCGCCGCCGAGCTTGTCCGCCTCGTATTCGCGCGAGCGCGAGATCGCCATCTGGATGACCATCGCCGCCAAAGGCGCCAGGACCGAGACCAGGATCTGCACCAGCAGCCCCGGCCGGTTCTCGCGCGAGCCGAAGAACATGCCGAAGGTGGTCAGCGACGAGATCGCGCCCGCCATGGTGGCGGTGATCGTCATGGTCAGCGTGTCGTGGTTTTTGATATGGGCCAGCTCATGCGCCATCACGCCGGCCAGCTCCTCATAGCTCAGCGTGCGCAGGATGCCGGTGGTCGCGGCCACCGCCGCGTTTTGCGGGTTGCGGCCGGTGGCGAAGGCGTTGGGCTGGTCCTCCTCGATGAGGTAGACCCGCGGCATCGGCATGTTGGCGCGCGCCGCGAGATCGCGGACCATGCCGTAGAGCTCGGGCGCGCTGCGCTCGTCGACCTCCTGCGCGTTGTGCGCGGCGAGCGCCAGCTTGTCGGAATTCCAGTAGCTGTAGAGATTGGTCGCGGCCGCGACGCCAAGCGCCACCAGCATGCCGCCGCTGCCGCCCAACAGATACCCGACCGCGCCGAACAGCGCGGTGAGGCCGGCCATCAGCATGAAGGTGCGGACGTAATTCATCAGGTCTCCCCCTCGACAAGCGTTGCGGCGGGGGCGACACCCTCCCCTCGGCCGTGTTCGCGCCTTATGTGGTGAGGACGATGCCGATCCTGCAAGAGAGTGCCATGCCAAGCTCCGACCCCGCCGACCAGAATGCAGCGGAAGCGGCTGCGCCGAAGGCGCTGACGCCGGAGGCGCAGCGCGCCCTCGCCGAAGCGCAGGCGCGCCGGGACGCGCTCGACGCGAAGGCGGCCGGGCTGGCGCAGAAGCGCGAAATCAACGGGCGCGGCGGGCTCGACCCGGCCCGCTACGACGATTGGGAGGTCAAGGGCCTCGCCAGCGACTTCTGAGGCGGATCCGCGCGGGCGACAGACGAGCAGGCCGGGCCAGCTCGCAGGTCGCCGCCGGGACAGAGCGCTATTTCTTGATGAACAGGTCGAGCTTTCCGTAATGCTCGGCCAGGAGATAATAGAAGGTCAGGCGAGATTTCGTCTTGTCGGCCTTCATATGCTCGCAGATCGCCTTGATCGATTGGTCGAGATCGGCCGTTTTCAGCCCGAGTTTCTTTTTCAGGAAGTTCTCGCGCACCCGTTCGAGTTCGCCTGCGTCGCTGCAGGCGACGTAGCGTGTGTCGGGCTTGCCCATCACCAGGGCGTAGGCTTTGGTCATGCCCGCCAATGCTGCGTCGTTGACCGGCTTCTTGGCGAATTTCTTGATGTCGGCGAGATGATCCATACGAGAGCCCCTCTTTGCCTTCACGCTTCTGCGTGGGTGTGCGGTTTGTCGCACCCTTTGACGTTAACGCTGTTTTCTGAGGCAGGCGAGAGGCAGGATCATTCCCGCGGATGATTTTTTCAGCGCCGTATTTTCAGTCTGCGCGGCGTCTCCGCGGTCATGTCACGGCAGGACCACGACCGGCGTCCCCATCCGCACCCGCGCATAGAGATCGGCGACATCGCGGTTGTGCATGCGGAAGCAGCCATAGGACGCCGCCGTGCCGACGCTGCCCGGCCGGTTGGTGCCGTGGATCGCGTATTCGCCGCCGGGACCGAGCCCGATGACGCGCGCGCCCATCGGGTTGCGCGGCGAGCCGCCGGGGATGACGTCGGGCAGCGAGGGGATGTCGCGCTTCACCGAAGCCGGCGGGCTCCAGGCCGGATCGACCTGCATCTCCTCGACATATTTGACGCCGCGCCACTGCTTGCCGGCCTTGCCGACGGCGACCGTGTAGCGGATGGCGCTGCCCGGCGCGTTGACGAAATAGAGCTTTCGCTCGCCCGTGCGGATGACGATGGTGCCGGGACGATAGGGCATCGGGGTCTCGACCAGCTCCCGCGCCAGCGCCGGCCCGGTCGGCAGGAGCGAGGGCGAGAGCGCCAGCCCGGCTGCGAGCGCAAGCCCGGCGGAACTGCGGCTGAATGTCATGGCGGCCTCCCTGCGGATGTCGGGAGGCCGATCTGCCGCCGGCCGGGTGAATCTGCGGTTGAGCGACATGGTGAAGCCTGGATTCAGGATGAATCCGTGATGAAAGCCCGATTTTTCGGCTGTTCGGGCGGCGCGATCCAGCAGGCGCGCCGCGCGCTTGCGCCGCATCGCTCCGACGCGCCGGGAGCCGTTTTTTCGTCGCAGGCGACCCATCGAGATTCTGCTGGCGAAAGCGAGACCTTATGTTAACGTAACGCCATGAGGGATACGGATTACAATGATCTGCGAGTATCTTCAGTTTTTACCTGGAACGATTATTGCCGTTTTTTGGACACGCGGTTGTTGGATGCGTGGGCGCTGTCACGGGCGCGTCACCCCCGCTCATCCTTGCTAAAGCTTCGTTAACCACGTGAGCGCACCATTGCCCAGTCGAGTACCCGCGTCGTGACCGAGCCAGCCGGTCTGTCCCGGAAATCGTCCTGTCGTCGCGGCAGCTTCGTGGTGCGCGACGGGAGCCCTGCCAACGGTTCAACCATGGACGTCGCCTTGACGCACGTCTTCCTCGAACGCACAGCTTTCGCCCGGCCGGCGTCGATCGCGCCGTCATGGCCGGC
>JBKBRD010000393.1:0-3293 GCA_046292405.1 Allobosea sp.
GTCCGATCCGGGTCGGCGACCAGGTCGTGGTCGGCGACGCCGAAGGCATCGTCAAGCGCATCAATGTCCGCTCCACCGAGATCGAGACCTTCGATCGCTCGGCGGTGATCGTGCCCAATTCCAACCTGGTCAGCGGCGTCGTGCGCAACCGCGTCCGGACCGACCGCACCGGGCGCGTGCTGATCTCGATCGCGGTGCCGCGCACGCTCGATCCGACCGCCGTGCGCAGCATGCTCCACGACGCCGCGAGCGGGCATGGCGACGTGCTGCAGAAGCCGCCGCCGGCGGTGCTGTTCAAGAAGATCGGCACCGCCACCATGGATTTCGACCTGATCTGCGTCGTCGGCGACGTCGACATCGTCGGGCGCGTCACCAGCGATCTCAACTACGCCATCCACAAGCGCCTGGCTGAAATGGAGCCGCCGGCCGCCGCCGCGGAGATGACGGTGAAGGGGCTGGAAGGGATCGAGCAATCGCTCAGCGGCATCGCCCAGGCGGTGGCGCAGGAAATCGACGCCCGCCGCCAGGGGGCGCCGTCCGCTAAGCCGCAACGACCTGTCACGGCGACGCGGCGCGCCCGCCCGGCGCAGCCGCCCGAGGACGAGCCGGAACAGGCTGCGCCGGACAGGCCCGCGCCCGCGCCCGCAGCAGACACGCCCCGAGACGAGAACAAGGAATGACACGATGCCTCCCAAGAACAGCCCCGCGAGCCGGCGCGCGATGACCTGCCCGGCCGCGCTTGCGGGCGCGCTCGCCCTGCTCAATCTCGCCGGCTGCACCGAGGCCCCGCGCGCCAGCGCGCCGACCTTCTACCGCGACCTCGGTTCGGCCTCGGCGCGGGTCGACGCCGGCGAGGCGCGCGCCATGATCTCGGCCTACCGGATGAACGCCGGTCTGAACGCGCTGGCGCTCGACCCGGCCTTGACGGAAGCCGCGCAGCAGGAGGCCAGCGCCATGGCCGCGGCCGACAAGCCGGGCCAGGCCGATGCGGTCAAGGCGCGGCTGGCGCGGGCCGGGCAGCGCGGGGCCGAGGCCAATCTCTCGGCCGGCTACCGCCGCCTGGCCGAGGCGTTCTCGGGCTGGCGCGATTCGCCGCAGCACGACCGGGTGATGAAGACGCCGGGCGTCACCCGCATGGGCATCGCCACCGCCTACGCGCCGGGCTCGAAATACCAGGTCTACTGGGCGCTGATCGTCGCGCCCTGAGCGCGGCCGAAGCCTGCCGGCGTGTCCGCCAGCCGTCAGTCCGGGACGTCGCGACGCGACGGGCCCGGACTGGTGCCGAAGGCTTGGACTTTGCATGAAACGTCGCGTTTGAGCGCTTGCTACTCGCCCCCCCTGCGTTAAAGCTAGCGCGATGTCGCTCATTGCCATCTACACCCGCGTCCTGCGAGAGCTCGGCCCCGAAACCCGGCTGGGCCTGATCCTGGCTTTCGCCAACATCCTGCTCGCGGCCGCGTCCTTCGCCGAGCCGATGCTGTTCGGGGCGCTGATCGACAAGCTCTCCAGCGTGCAGAATGCCGGCCAGCGGCCGAGCTGGACCGATCTGAACATCCTGATCGGGGCCTGGATCGGCTTTGGCCTGTTCAACATCGGCGCGAGCGTGTTCGTCGCCCTGAATTCGGACCGGCTGGCGCATCGCCGCAGGCTTGCGGTGATGGCCAACTACTTCGAGCATGCTCTGACGCTGCCCCTCGCCTATCACACCCAGACCCATTCCGGCCGGGTGTTGAAGGTGATGCTGGAGGGCACCGCCGGCATGTGGGCGCTGTGGCTCTCCTTCTTCCGCGAGCATTGCGCCAGCTTCGTCGCCCTCTTCATCCTGCTGCCCTTCACGCTGTGGAAGAACTGGCAGCTCGGGCTGCTGCTGATGGTGCTGGTCGTCCTGTTCGGCGCGCTCACCGCTTATGTCCTGCGCAAGACCGACAAGCTGCAGAGCAATGTCGAGGCCTATCATTCCAGCCTCGCCGAACGCGCCTCCGACGCACTCGGCAACGTCCCGGTGATCCAGAGCTTCACCCGCATCGAGGCGGAGGTGCGGGGCTTGCGCTCCACCATCGCCAGCCTGCTCGAGGCGCAGATGCCGGTGCTGTCCTGGTGGGCGATCGCCACCGTTGCGACGAGGGCCTCGGCGACGCTGACGGTGCTGGCGATCTTCGTCGTCGGCGCCTGGCTGCTGATGCGTGGGCTGACCACGGTCGGCGAGATCGTCACCTTCATGGGCTTCGCCACCATGCTGGTCGGCCGGCTCGAGCAGATCGTCGCCTTCGTCAATTTCATCTTCATGCAGGCGCCCAAGCTGCGCGAATTCTTCGATGTGCTGGACACCATGCCGGCCGTGCGCGACCTGCCGACCGCCGCCGATGCGGGGCGGCTCGAAGGCGCGGTCAGCTTCGAGGACGTCTCCTTCTCCTATGACGGCAAGCGCCCGGCCGTCGAAGACGTGACCTTCTCGGTCAAGCCCGGCGAGAACATCGCCATCGTCGGCTCGACCGGCTCGGGCAAATCCACCACGCTCGGCCTGTTGCACCGCGCCTTCGATCCGCAATCGGGCCGCATCATGGTCGACGGCCACGACATCCGCGACATTTCGCTGCTGAGTCTGCGCCGCAACATCGGCGTCGTCTTCCAGGAGCCGATGCTGTTCGCCCGCTCGATCCGCGAGAACCTCACGGTCGGCAAGCCCGACGCCACCGACGAGGAGATGCTGGAGGCGCTCGACCGCGCCCAGGCGACGGAGGTGATGGCGCGCCAGCCGGACGGGCTCGACACGCTGGTCGGCGAGCGCGGCCGCACCCTCTCGGGCGGCGAGCGCCAGCGCCTGTCGATCGCGCGCGCTCTCTTGAAGAACCCGCCGATCCTGATCCTCGACGAAGCCACCTCCGCGCTCGACGCCGCAACCGAGGTCAAGCTGCAGAAGGCGCTCGATGAGGTGATGAAGGGGCGCACCACCTTCGTCATCGCCCACCGCCTTGCCACCATCCGCAACGCCGACCGCATCCTCGTCTTCGAGCAGGGTCACGTCATCGAGATGGGGACCTTCGACGAGCTGGTCGCCAAGGGCGGCCGCTTCGCCGCGCTGGCGCGGGCGCAATACCTCGTCACCGACAAGCCGGCCACGATCCTGCCGGACGAAGGCGCCAGCCCGCTGGCGGGGAAGCTGGTCGCTGGGTAGCGCGCGAGCGGCTCAGCCGTCATTGCGAGCGTAGCGAAGCAACCCAGCGGCGCCGGATGAGCCTCTCACCCCCCGGGGGGGGGGGGGGGGGGGGGGCACGAGCGAGCGGCCGCCGCGG
>JBKBRD010000394.1:0-3291 GCA_046292405.1 Allobosea sp.
CTGTCGACCATGCGCAGGCGGATCTGTCCCGGTTGCAGCCTCTCCCCGACGCCCGAAAGCGCGGGACCGATCGTGCCCTGGAACGGCTCGGACGCATCGGCGCCCTGATGGCAGATCAGACAATTGCCGCGCTCGCGATCGCGCACCACGGACTCGCCGCGCGCGACATCGCCGGTGAGCCCGGCCAGCGACGCCGGAATGGCGTCGCCGACGATGTCGTAGGCATCGAGCGCGCCGGCCGGACCGGCGAGCCCGGCCAGGCAGGCTATGGCCAGGATGAGAGCTCTCACCCCGCCCGCGCCCTCACGCCTTGCGCAGATCGGCATTCTTCAGCGGCAGCGAGCGCACGCGCTTGCCGGTCGCCGCGAAGATGGCGTTGAGCACGGCCGGCGCGGCCACCGCGATGGTCGGCTCGCCGACGCCGCCCCAGAAGCCGCCGGATGCGACGATCACCGTCTCCACCGGCGGCATCTCGTCCATGCGCAGGACATTGTAGGTGTCGAAATTGGTCTCGACGATGCGACCGTCCTTGACCGTGCACTCGCCATGCAGCGCAGCCGACAGCCCATAGACGAAGGAGCCCTCGACCTGCCGCTCGATCTGCGCCGGATTGACGGCGTGGCCGCAATCGGTGGCGGCGACGATGCGGTGGATCTTGAGCTTGCCCTCGGGGCTGACCGAGACCTCCGCCACCGCCGCGACATAGGAGCCGAAGCCCATGGTCTGGCAGATGCCGCGATGGACTCCCGCCGGCAGGGGCTTGCCCCATTCGGCCTTTTCGGCCGCGGCGTTGAGCACGGCGAGGTGCTTGGGATGGTTCTTCATCAGCCCGCGCCGGAATTCCAGCGGGTCCTTGCCGGCCGCATGGGCGAGCTCGTCCATGAAGCATTCCAGATAGATCGCGTTCTGGTTGAGGTTCACCCCGCGCCAGAAGCCCGGCGGCACGTGCGGGTTGCGCATGGCGTGGTCGATCAGCAGGTTGGGAACGCTGTAGCCGATCGAGGCCTCGGGGCCCGACGCGTTCAGCCCCTGGAAGACAACCGGGTCGCGTCCGTTCTGGATGTTCTGCGGGAAGATGCCGGCGACGATCGACTGGCCGGAGATGCGCATGTGCAGCCCGGCGAGATTGCCGTCCTTGTCGAGCGCGCCGGTGAGCTTGCACTGGGTGACGGGGTGATAACGACCATGCGTCATATCCTCCTCGCGCGACCAGATCAGCTTGATCGGCGTGCCCGGCACCTGCTTGGCGATCAGCACGACCTGCCTGACCCAGTCATGCACTGCGCCGCGCCGGCCGAAACCGCCGCCGAGATCGATCTTGTAGGCCTCGCATTTGGCCAGCGGCAGGCCCGACGCCTCCGACGCCGCGGCCAGCGCCGCCTCGCCATTCTGCGTCGGCGTCCAGACTTCGCAGCGCTCGGGCGTGTAGAGCGCCGTCGCGTTCATCGTCTCCATCGTCGCATGGTTCTGGAAAGGATAGCTGTAGACCGCCTCGACCTTACGGGCCGCAGCGGCGATGGCGCCCTTGGCGTCGCCGTTCTGGTTGCCGATCACGGCCTCGGGCGCGTCCAGCCCCTCCTTCAGCCAGGCGGCGATGCTCTCGCTCGAGACCTTGGCGTGCTCGCCCTCGTCCCAGACGATCGGCAGCGCGTCGAGCGCGGTCTTGGCCTGCCACCAGAACTCGGCGACGACGGCCACCGCGCTGTCGCCGACCGGCAGCACATGCTTGACGCCCGGCATGGCCTTGATCGCCGCGGCGTCGAAGCTCTTCACCTTGCCGCCGAAGACAGGGCAATCCTTGATCGCCGCGTTCAGCATGCCCGGCATTTTCAGATCCATGCCGTAGATCTTCTTGCCATTGGTCTTGTCGGCGGTGTCGAGCCTCGCCAGCGGCTTGCCGGCGATGGTCCACTCCTTCGGGTCCTTCAGCGCCACGTCCTTGGGCGGCTCGATCTTGGCGGCCGCGGCTGCAACCTGGCCATAGCGGATCGACCGGCCGGAGCCCTTATGCGTGATGACGCTGTTCTCGGCCGTGCATTCGCCGGCTGGAACCTTCCACTCGTTGGCGGCGGCCTGGATCAGCATCATCCGCGCCGCGGCGCCGCCCTTGCGGACATATTCATGCGATTCGCGAATGCCGCGGCTGCCGCCGGTCGAGAAATTGCCCCAGACCCGGTTGCGGGCGAGGTTCTGGCCGGGCGTCGGATATTCCGTCGTCACCTTCGACCAGTCGCAATTCAGCTCTTCGGCGACGAGCTGGGCGAGACCGGTCAGCGTGCCCTGCCCCATCTCCGAGCGGGCGATGCGGATCACCACCTTGTCGTCGGGCTGGATCACCACCCAGGCGTTGACCTCGGGCGTCGCGCCCTGGGCCGCAGCCTCATCGGCGAAGGGAATGGCGAAGCCGAAGCTGAAGGCGCCGGCGGCCGCGGCCGAACCGGCGAGCACGCTGCGGCGGGACGGCTTGGACGAAGTGAGGACTGATGCGGATGTCATGTCGGGCTCCCGATTGTGAAGGCGGCCGGGGATGCGCACGCTCTGCGCTCGACCCGGCCTGGCGAAAACGAAAACGCTCAGCCGCGCCCCATCGCGCCGCTGCCGGCCACGTCGAGGATGGCCGCCTTGACCTTGTTGTAAGTGCCGCAGCGGCAGATATTCGTCATCTCATTGGCGATATCGGCTTCGCTCGGCTTCGGGTTCGACTGCAGCAGCGCTGCCGCAGCCATCAGCATGCCGCTCTGGCAGAAGCCGCATTGCGGCACCTCGTGCTTGATCCAGGCCTGCTGCAACGGATGCTTGCCATCGGGCGACAGCCCCTCGATCGTCACGATCTTCATCTCGGGCGTGACGGCGCTGACCGGCATCGCGCAGCTGCGCGTGGCGACGCCGTCGATGTGCACGGTGCAGGCGCCGCATTGCGCGACGCCGCAGCCATATTTCGTGCCGGTGAGGCCGATCTGTTCGCGGATGGCCCAGAGCAGCGGCGTGTCCTCGGACACCGCCACCTCGACCGTCTTCCCATTCACATTGAACTTCGCCACTGCAAACCTCCCGGTGTCGCCATGAGACGGGTGGGCGAGAGAGCCAGCGCGCCTCGCCGTGAACCGACGCCAGTCCCGACCGGACATGCGTCTCGTTTTTGATTGGTCGAGATAAAAACTCAGATGCGCAGCCGCCGCCAGTGCAGATCCGCGGCTGTCAGTCCTTCGTTCGCTGGCCGGCATATTCGGCAATAGACCGGTCCCGTCGCGATTTCGCACGCTGCGCGCCATGATACGGTCCCGTTTCTCG
>JBKBRD010000395.1:0-3285 GCA_046292405.1 Allobosea sp.
AGGGGCTCGACGCAGCCCTTGTCCAGGTCCTGGCGGAGGGCCCGAGCGAGATCGAGCTCGCCCGCGCCCGCACGCGGCTCGTGGCCGAGACCGTGTTCGCGCGCGACAACCAGTCCTCCCTGGCGCGCATCTTCGGCTCGTCCCTGGCCGTCGGCGAAACCGTCGCTGACGTGCTGGCCTGGCCGGAGCGGATCGAGGCGGTCCCGCGCGAGGCGGTCGTGGGCGCCGCGCGCCCCGATCAGCGGCCGGACCGGGCCGTCACCGGGCTGTTGCTGCCTGCCTCGGCCTGACGCGCCGCCTGAAGCCATTGACGGGCCGGGCCTGGCGCCTGGCCGTGAGGACCCATCATGAACGCGC
Organism: Allobosea sp.; assembly: GCA_046292405.1. Lineage (GTDB taxonomy): Bacteria > Pseudomonadota > Alphaproteobacteria > Rhizobiales > Beijerinckiaceae > Allobosea. Next base: position 358 of record JBKBRD010000395.1, read on the forward strand.
CCATTCCATCTTCGCTCGCCGCCATCGCCGCCGGCCCGTCGCTCGCGGTGCAGAAGGTCACCTCCGCTTCGGGCGTCGAAGCCTGGCTGGTCGAGGAGCACAGCCTGCCGCTGCTCGCGCTCGATTTCGCCTTCGACGGCGGCGCCACGCGTGACCCCGACAACGCCGCCGGCAGCGCCTACCTCGTCTCGGGCCTGCTCGACGAAGGCGCGGGCGATCTCGACGCCGAGGCCTTCCAGGGCAAGATGGCCGATCACGCCATCAATCTCGGCTTCGAGGCCCGCCGCGATGATTTCCACGGCCATCTGCAGACGCTGTCGACCCATCGCGACACCGCCTTCGAGCTGCTGGCGCTGGCGCTCAACGCCCCGCGCTTCGACACGGACGCGGTCGAGCGCGTCAAGGCGCAGGTCGTCGCCGGTCTGCAGCGCCAGGCGCAAAACCCCGAGACGCTGTGCCGCAACGCGCTTTATGCGGCGGCCTATCCCGGGCATCCCTATGGCCGGCCCGAGAAGGGCGACGTCGACAGCGTCTCGCGTCTCGAAGCAACGGGTTTGCGCGGCCTCACCCGAGACATTCTCAGCCGCGGCGGCCTCAAGGTCGTGGTCGTCGGCGACATCACCGCCCAGGAGCTGTCGCATCGGCTCGATCAGCTGTTCGGGGCGCTGCCGGCCGGCGCGCCGCGCCAGCATCCCTCCGAGCCGATCGCGATCCAGGGGCTCGGCCAGACCCATATCATCGATCTCGACGTGCCCCAGACCGTGCTGCGCTTCGTCGGCCCGGGCGTGATGCGGCGCGATCCCGATTTCGTCACCGCCAGCGTGCTCAACCATATCCTCGGCGGTTCGGCTTTCACCTCGCGCCTCTTCCTCGAAGTGCGCGAGAAACGCGGCCTGGCCTATGGCGTCTCCTCGAGTCTGCTGCCCCTGCGCGACAGCGCCATGCTGATCGGCGGCACGGCGACCAAGAACGACCGTGCGGCGGAATCCATGACCGTGATCCGCGGCGAGATGGCGAAGCTGGCCGAGGAAGGCCCGAGCGAGCACGAGGTCGAGGAGGCCAAGCGCTACATCATCGGCTCCTATCCGCTGCGCTTCGACACATCCCCGAAGATCGCCTCGGAATTACTGAGCCTCGCGGTGAACGGCTTCGAGCCGGACTTCCTGGCCCAGCGCAACCAGCTCTTTGCGAAGGTCACGCTCGCTGACGTCAAGCGCGTGGCGGGGCGCCTGTTCGGCGATCCGAAGCTGCTGGTCCAGGCCGTCGGCCGGCCGGTGGGCCTCGAATGAGCATTTGCGGCCACTTCATTTAAGCACCAGGGATGTTCTCCATGCTTCAGCAGACCTATGACCTCGCGCTCGAATCCGGCGTCGGCCCGGGCGGCATTCCCGACCAGGCGTTCAAAGCCGCGCTGGCTGACATGGCGCCGGCGCTGGCGCGGCTGAAGGCGCAGGCGCAGGACGGCTCGCTGCCGCTGCTCGGCCTGCCCGCGGAGAAAGCCGACCTCGCCCCGGTGGAGCAGGCGGCGGCCCGGCTCAAGGCCGGCGCGACGGATATCCTGGTGCTCGGCACCGGCGGATCGAGCCTGGGCGGCCAGACGGTGGCGCAGCTCGCCGATTATGGCATCGCCGGTCTCTCGCGCTTTTCACCCGAGCCGCGCCTCCATTTCATCGATAATCTCGACCCCGACAGCTATGCGCGCCTGCTCGCGAAACTGCCGCTGAGGACGACGAAATTCGTCGCCATCTCCAAATCGGGCGGGACCGGCGAGACCCTGCTGCAGAGCATCGCCGCCATCACCGCCATGCGCCAGGCCGGCCTCGGCGACGCCGAGATCGGCGAGCGCTTCCAGGGCCTGTCCGAACCGGCCAAGCCCGGCAAGCTGCATGCGCTGCGGGCGCTGCTCGCGCCGTTCGGCGTGCCCTTCCTCGAGCATCACACCGGCGTCGGCGGGCGCTATTCCGTGCTCACCAATTGCGGCCTGCTGCCGGCGGCGACGCTGGGGCTGGACGTCAAGGCTCTGCGCGCCGGCGCGGCGCGGGCGCTTGCGCCGGTTCTGTCGGGCCAGAGCGTCGAGGCCACGCCCGCCGCGCTCGGCGCGGCGCTGCATCTTGCCGCCATGCGCAGCGGCAAGGGCATTGCGGTGCTGATGCCCTATGCAGACAAGCTCGCGCTGCTGACGCGCTGGTGGGTCCAGCTCTGGGCCGAAAGCCTTGGCAAGGACGGGCAGGGCACCCAGCCCGTTGCCGCGCTCGGCCCTGTCGACCAGCATTCGCAGCAGCAGCTTTATCTCGCCGGGCCGAAGGACAAGTTCTTCACGGTCATCACCGTCGGCGCCAAGGGCAAGGGCTCGAAGATCGACGCCGGTCTCGCGGCTGTCATCGGCGAGCAGGATTTTGCCGGCAAGACGATCGGCGACCTGGTCGCGGCGCAGGGCGTGGCGATGATCGACACTTTCGCGAAGAACGGTCGCGCGGTGCGTCGCATCCATCTCGACCATATCGACGAGTCCGTGCATGGCGAGGTGCTGATGCATTTCATGCTGGAAACCATCCTCGCCGGCTATGCGATGGGTGTCGATCCCTTCGACCAGCCGGCGGTGGAAGAGGCGAAGATCCTCGCCAAGCGCTATCTTGCCGAGGGGCGCAGCTGAGCGATTCGGCCTCTGCCCGCCAGGTTTCGAAGGCGCTGCGGCCACGCGGCGTGAGGGCCGAGACGACATCATGACAGTCCGCCGCCTCGACCCCGTCCTCGTCGACCGCATCGCCGCCGGCGAAGTGATCGAGCGGCCGGCTGCGGCTGTGAAGGAGCTGGTCGAGAATGCCATCGACGCCGGCGCGACCGCGATCGCCGTCACCATCGCGGCGGGCGGGCGCGAGCTCATCCGCGTCGTCGATGACGGCCAGGGCATGACGCCGGACGATCTGG
>JBKBRD010000396.1:0-3278 GCA_046292405.1 Allobosea sp.
GGGGTCGCCGGTGACGAGCGGCCGGTATTGCCAGAAGGTCTCGCCCGGCCCGGCGCGCCGGCGGCCATGGATGCCGTGCACGCTGGCCGAGACGCGGCGCGCCTCCAGGATCAGCCGCGGCAGGCGCGCGGCCAGGTCCAGCGAGGCGGTGATGACCGGCCGGACCGGCTGTCGTTCCGTGCTTGGCAGAACGCGCGTGCGCAGCATCAGCGTGCGGTCCTCATCCCATCCGTTCCACGAGCTTGCCGATGACGCCCTCGACCGTCTCGCCATCGGCGCGGGCGGCGAAGGTCAGGGCGATGCGGTGCTTCAGCACCGGCAGCGCCAGCGCCGCGACATCGTCGATGGAGGGCGCCAGCCGCCCCTCGACCAGTGCGCGGGCGCGGGCGGCGAGCGTCAGCGCCTGGCTGGCGCGCGGGCCAGGGCCCCAGGAAAGCTTGTCGGTGATGGCCGCCTCGCCATCGCCCGGCCGCGCCGAGCGGACGAGATCGAGGATCGCGTCGACGACCGCCTCGCCGACGGGCAGCCGGCGCACCAGGCGCTGCGTCGACATCAGAGTCTCCGCGCTCATCGCCTGCACCGGCTTGTGATCGGCCGCGCCGGTGGTCTCGAGCAGGATGCGACGCTCGGCCTCGCGGTCGGGATAGCCGACGTCGATCTCGAGCAGGAAGCGGTCGAGCTGGGCCTCGGGCAGCGGATAAGTGCCCTCCTGCTCGATCGGGTTCTGGGTCGCCAGCACGTGGAAGGGGGCGGGCAGGTCGTAGCGCTCGCCGCCGACGGTGACGTGGTGCTCCTGCATGGCCTGCAGCAGGGCGGACTGGGTGCGCGGCGAGGCGCGGTTGATCTCGTCGGCCATCAGCAGCTGGGCGAAGACGGGGCCCTTGATGAAGCGGAAATGGCGCTTGCCGTCGGCGCTCTCGTCCAGCACCTCGGAGCCGAGAATGTCCGAGGGCATCAGGTCGGGCGTGAACTGCACGCGCCGGGCGGAGAGGCCGAGCACGGTGCCCATCGCCTCGACCAGCTTGGTCTTGGCGAGGCCGGGCACGCCGACCAGCAGGCCATGGCCGCCCGCCAGCAGGGTGATCAGCGAGAGGTCGACGACCTTCTGCTGGCCGAAAATGACCTGGCCGATCTCCTTGCGGGCCGCGCCGATGGCGCCGAGCGCGGCTTCCGCCGCTTCGACGATGCCGGTGTCGAGGTCGATCGGCTCGTTCTTGCTCTCAGCCCGGATCTGCGCCGCCATCTCGGTCTCCTCACGCTCGGCCATGACAATCTCCTCGCGAAGAGAGCCGGCCTTCTGACCTTTGAGTGTGGACGGCTGGTTCAGCCGGCTCAAGGGCTTGCTGCATCTGGTACACAGAACTCGGCTTCACGATTATGTAGAGTTCAAGGCGGAGACGACGATGCAACCAATATGCCGCATCCGGCAGGAGACGAGTTTGCGATGAGCGAAGCAGTTTCGGCGATGGACCGGCTGATGGCGTCGCTCGGCCCGCAGGCGGGGCGCGGCGCGCCGCCGCTCGAACGCTGGGACCCGCCCTTCTGCGGCGATCTCGACATGCGCATCGCCGCCGACGGGACCTGGTTTTACCTGGGAACGCCGATCGGAAGGCCCGCTTTGGCGAAGCTTTTCTCGTCGGTGCTGTGGCGCGAGGGGGATCGGTATTTTCTCAAGACGCCGGTGGAGAAGGTCGGGATCACGGTCGAGGATGCGCCGTTCCAGGCGGTCGAGATGGCGGTCGAGGGGCAGGGCGCGGACCGTTCCATCGCGTTGCGCACGCAGGTTGACGATCTCGTGAGCGTCGGCCCCGCGCACGTCTTGCGCTTCGCGCGCGAGGATGGCGGCGGGCTGAAGCCCTATGTCCATATCCGGCGCGATTTGTGGGCGCGGCTGACGCGGGCGCTGACCTACGATCTGCTGGCGCTGGGCGAGATCCGCGACACCGATGGGAGAGCGATGTTCGGCGTCGCCGCCGCCGGCCAGTTCTATCCGGCCGTGCCGGCCAGCGAGATCGAAGGGTTGTAGATGCGCGCCCTGCGACTCACCACGGAGGAGTTCGCCGCGCTGGCGGCGGAGCGGCTGCGGCCGAACCCGCCCGAAATCGGCGACCTGATCAGCCGGCCGCGTGGAGACCATCAGCTGCAGCCGCAGCCGATGAGCGAGCCCGACGAGGCCGCCGCCATCCCGGCGGCCGTGCTGATTCCGGTGGTGCAGCGCCCCGAGGGGCCGGCGGTGATCCTGACCCAGCGCGCTGCGGCGCTCCGCAGCCATTCGTCGCAGGTGGCGTTCCCCGGCGGGCGCGTCGACGCCGTCGACGGTTCGCCGCTGGTGACCGCCTTGCGCGAGACGGAGGAAGAGATCGGCCTTTCGCGCCAGCATGTGCGGACTTTGGGCTTTCTCGACGCTTATCTGACGGGAACGGGCTATCGCATCGTGCCCGTGGTGGCGCTGGTCGAGCCGGGCTTCTCGCTGACCATCAACCCGCTGGAGGTCGACGCCGCCTTCGAGACGCCGCTATCCTTCCTGCTCGATCCCGCCAATCACCGCCGCGAGGGGCGCGAATGGAAGGGCCTCTACCGGACTTACTATGCTATGCCCTTCGGCGAACGCTATATCTGGGGCGCAACCGCCGGCATGATCCGCAATCTCTACGAGCGGCTGGCGGGTTGACGAAGGCCAGACCGCCCGGCGGCCGGGCGGGGGTCGCAACCTGAGAGAGACGCTGAAGCCCATGCTCCGCTCGCTGATCGAGGAGTTTCTGCTCTTCGTCCTGCCTTTTTGCCTCTTCGCCGGCTATCTCGTGGTGCGGCGGCGCAACCCCCTCGATGTCGAGCATTGGAGCCCGCATCTGTTCGTGCTGTCGGTGATCGGCATGGTCATGGCGATCGCCTTCTTCATCGTCGCGGGCTGGATTTCGCCGCGCGAGCGCGGCGCCTATGAGCCGCCGCACATGGAAGATGGCGTGCTGGTTCCGGGCCGTTTCAAATGACGCAGGCGCATTGCGCCCGCATTGCGGACTTCCTGGCGCAACCCGAGATCGCGCATCTGCTCGCCGCGCTCAATCGCGAGGGCGTCGAGACTCGCATCATCGGCGGGGCGGTGCGCAATCTGCTGCTCGGCGAGGCGGTCGGCGACGTCGATCTCGCGACATCGGCTTTGCCCGAGGAGACGATGCGGCTGGGCCGGCAGGCGGGCTACAAGCCGGTCGAGACCGGCATCGCCCATGGCACGGTGACGCTGGTGCGCGATGGCGTCGGCTTCGAAGTGACCACGCTGC
>JBKBRD010000397.1:0-3264 GCA_046292405.1 Allobosea sp.
CGAAGGATGCTCCAGCTTGTGCGGGAGCCTCCTGGAGCATCCTTCGAGACGGCCCTGCGGGCCTCCTCAGGATGAGGGCTCGAGACGCGCCTGACGGCGCTCCTCAGGATGAGGGCTTTGGGGGCGCGCGTCCTGGCCTCGACGCCGTCGAGCCATCCGATTGCCTGCATACAGGATATTGCATACCATCAGCCCCGTGCGGAGCCGGCGTATGTCGGCCGCGCCATAGTCTTGCATGCAAGCCGCCGCAGAGCGGCTGCGCAGCCCTGGAGGAACGATGATGCGCTTTGTAAAAACCGCCCTTGCGCTTGCGGCGACGCTCGCCTTGGCCACACCCGCCTGGGCGTTCCCGGACCGGCCGGTGCAATTGCTCGTGCCCTGGGCGGCGGGCGGCGGCATGGATGCGGTGATGCGCATCTTCGCCAGCGGGCTCGAGAACGAGCTGAAAGTGCCGGTCAACGTCATCAACCGCACCGGCGGCGGCGGGCTCACCGGCCATAGCGCCATCGCCAACGCCACCGCGGATGGCTACACCATCGGCGGCGTCAGCCCGGAGGTGTCGTTCTTCAAGACGCTCGGGCTCGGCGACATCACGCCGGAGAATTTCGACCTGTTCTCGCGGGTCTCGCTCATTCCGGCCGGGGTGACGGTGAAGGCCGACAGCCCGCACAAGACCATCGCGGACTTCCTGAAAGCGGTGAAAGAGAGCCCGAAGGGCACGTTCATGGCGTCGGGCACCGGCGTCGGCGGCTCCTGGCACATCGCCTCGGGCGGGCTGCTGAAGGCGGCGGGGATCGACGCCGATGCGGTGCGCTGGGTGCCGAGCAATGGCGGCGCGCCGGCGCTGCAGGACCTCGCCGCCGGCGGCATCAGCGTCTTCACGGGCTCTCCGATCGAGGCCAAGGCGATGCTGGACGCCGGCCGGGTGCGCACCATCCTGCTGATGACCGAGGAGCGCCATCCGAACTTCCCCGACGTGCCGAGCGCCAAGGAGGCCGGGCTGACCTGGACCTATCAGAACTGGTTCGCGCTCGCCGCGCCCAAGGGCGTGCCGGCCGACCGGCGCAAGATCCTGTTCGATGCGGCCGAGCGGACGATGAAGCGCGAGGATGTCCGCAACGGCATGAGCCAGCGCGGCATCACCCCGGTCTGGGACAAGCCGGGCGAGTTCGCGGCCTACGCCAAGGCCTTCACCGAGAACGGCAACGCCGTGCTGAAGGATCTGGGATTGGCGAAGAACTGAATCGCGAGGACCGTCATTGCGAGCGTGAGCGAAGCAACCCAGTGCGCGACGCGCCCCCTGGGCTGCTTCGTCGCTGGCGCTCCTCGCAATGACGGTGTTCGCTAGTCCAGCTTGAACTTGCCGAAATCGCGGTGCTCGCCGTGGATGCGGCGGACGGTGCCGGTGATCGAGCGGTAGACGATGGTTTCGGTCTCGATCACCTCGCGGCCGAACTTCACGCCCTTCAGCATGCCGCCATCGGTGACGCCGGTGGCGCAGACAATGGTGTCGCCGGAGGCCATCTCCTCCATGCTGTATTTCTTGTTGGGGTCGGTGATCCCCATGGTCAGGGCGCGGGCGCGCTTTTCCTCGGTGTCGAGGATCAGCCGGCCCTGCATCTGGCCGCCGACGCAGCGGAGAGCAGCGGCCGCCAGCACGCCTTCCGGCGCTCCGCCGATGCCGAGATAGAGGTCGATGCCGGTCTTGTGCGGCTCGGTGCAGTAGATCACCCCGGCGACGTCGCCATCGGTGATCAGGCGGATCGAGCAGCCGGTCTTGCGGACCTCCTCGATCAGCTTGGCGTGGCGCGGGCGGTCCATGATCAGGGTCGAGATCTCATGCGGCTTGACGCCCTTGGCCTTGGCCAGCGCATGGATGTTGTCGGTCGCCGAGGCGTCGAGATCGACGACGCCCCTGGCGTAGCCGGGGCCGATGGCGATCTTGTTCATGTAGACGTCGGGCGCGTTCAAGAGCTTGCCGGCTTCCGCCATCGCCATCACGGCGATGGAATCGGGCATGTCCTTGGCGCAGAGCGTCGTGCCCTCGAGCGGATCGACGGCGATGTGGACCTTCGGCCCCTGCCGCGTGCCGACCTTCTCGCCGATGAACAGCATCGGCGCCTCGTCGCGCTCGCCCTCGCCGATGACGATCTCGCCGTCGATCGGCAGCCGGTTCAGCTCGCGGCGCATGGCGTCGACGGCGGCCTGGTCGGCCGCCTTCTCATTGCCGTGGCCACGCAGCCGCGCGGCGGAGACGGCGGCGCGCTCGGTGACGCGGACCAGCTCCATCGAGAGATAGCGCTCGATGATCTGGGAGGAGGAAATGCGGAGATCGTCTGACATGGAGGGCTCCTGGTGGCGAGTGGCGAGTGGCCAATGGCGAAAAGCAAAAAGCAGCGACGCGGCGCGGCCGGGAAACGGTCCATTCGCCCCTCGCCACTCGCCATTCGCCGCTTCGACTACTCCCGTTCGATGCGAATGACTTGCGGCGCTTCGGCGATATGGCCGTCGGCGGAAACCTTTTCCAGGGCCGCGCGAATGGCGGCCTCGCTGGTGGCGTAGGTGATCAGCACCACCGGAACGGGCGCGCCGGAGCGACCCGACGGATCGCGCGCCACGGCGGCTTCCGAACGGCGCTGCACGATGCTTTCCAGCGAGATGTCCGCTTCAGCCATGCGCGTGGCGATGGCCGCAGCCGCGCCGGGGCGGTCGGCCACCGCGAGGCGGATGTAATAGCCGCCCTCATGGCGCTGCATCGGCGCGCGCCGCGGCTCCTCGAGCCGGGCGACAGGCAGGCCGAAGGGCAGCCCCGCCGTGCCGCGCGCGATATCGGCGATGTCGGCGACGACGGCCGAAGCGGTGGGATCGCCGCCTGCGCCGGGACCCATCAGGGTGATCTCGCGCACCGCGTCGGCGGCGATGGTGACGGCGTTGGTCACGCCCATCACCTGGGCGATGGCGGAAGATTTCGGCACCATCGTCGGATGCACGCGCTGCTCGATGCCGGTCTTGGTGCGCTCCGCCACGCCGAGCAGCTTGATCCGGAAGCCGAGTTCGTCGGCCATCTTCAGGTCGAGCGGCGCGATCGCCGAAATGCCTTCGACATGAATCGCTTCGGCGTCGATCTTCGTGCCGAAGGCGAGGCTGGTCAGGATGGCGAGCTTGTGGGCGGTGTCGTAGCCCTCGACGTCGAAGGTCGGGTCGGGCACCGCAAATCCCAGGCGCTGGGGGGGCATAAGGCAGGCCACGAAAATCAGGCCATAA
>JBKBRD010000398.1:0-3262 GCA_046292405.1 Allobosea sp.
GTGGCGACGCCATGCTGGACGGACTCTTCGCGCGACGCCGCAACATCGTTTCGCTGGCGCATTACCGCATGATCCGCGAGATGTTCCGCTTCAACAAGAGCGCTGCAGCCGATTATCACGCCAACCGCCTGGGCGGCATGACGATCGGCGACTATCTCGCGGCCGGGCGCTATTCGTCGGTGTTTCGCGATTCCTATCTGGCGCCGATGGGCGCCGCGATCTGGTCGATGCTCGGCTTTCCGGCCGCCAGCTTCATCGCCTTCTTCGAGAACCACCGCCTGCTGCATTGGGACCGGCCGAGCTGGCGCACGGTGACGGGCGGCAGCCGCCGCTATGTCGAGAAACTGACGGCGCCGTTTCGCGATCGGATCAGGCTCGGCGTCGCCGCGACCGAGATCAGCCGCGACGCCCATGGCGTCACCGTGCGGGATTCGACCGGCGCGGTCGAGCGTTTCGACAAGGTGGTGATGGCCACCCATTCCGACCAGGCGCTCGCCCTTTTGGCCGACGCCTCGCCGCTCGAGCGGCAGGTGCTGGGCGATATCGGCTACCGGCCCAACGATGTCTGGCTGCACCGCGATCCGGCGCTGATGCCACGGCGGAAGGCCGCATGGTCGGCCTGGAACGTGCTGGCCAGCGACGACCCCGAGGCCGAGCTGACGCTGACCTATTGGATGAACGCGTTGCAGGGCATCGACAAGCGCAAGCCGGTCTTCGTGACGCTGAACCCGCCGGCGCCGCCGCGTCCGGAGCTGACCTTCGGCCGCTACAATTACAGCCATCCGCAATATGACCGGGCGGCGCTGGCGGCGCAGGCGCGGCTGCCCGGCATCCAGGGGCGCAACCATCTCTGGTTCACCGGCGCCTGGACGGGCTATGGTTTCCATGAGGATGGCTTGAAGGCAGGGCTGACCGCCGCGGAGGCGCTCGGAGCGAGCGTGCCCTGGCGGGCCGCGATGCCTGCGCTCGCCGAGGCCGCAGAATGACGCCTATGCGCGCACGACCGCTGTTTCCGCCGCCCGAGGCCGCGATCTCGCTGGTTCCGGGCCGGGTGATGCATGCCCGGATGAAGCCGAAGGCGCATCGCTTCCAATACCGCGTCTTCAACCTGCTGGTGGACATCGACCGTCTCGGCGAGGCCGCGCGGGCGAGCCGCCTGTTCCGGATCGGACCCGGCCTCGGCCTCGCCAGCTTTCGCGAGAGCGACCATGGCGATGGACGGAGCCCGCTGCGCGCCCATGTCGAGCGCTTGCTGGCGCCGGCCGGCGTCGATCTCGCCGGCGGGCGGGTGCTGCTGCTCTGCTACCCCCGGATCTTCGGCTTCGTCTTCAATCCGATCTCGCTGTACTTCTGCTATGACAGCAACGATGCGTTGCTGGCGATGATCTACGAGGTTCGCAACACCTTCGGCGAGATGCATTCCTATGTCGCCCCGGTGGCGCAAGGCGAGCTCAATGAAGCCGGGCTACGGCAGGCCCGCGACAAGATCTTCTATGTTTCTCCTTTTCTCGACATGCCGTTGCGCTATCATTTCAGAGTGCTGCCTCCGGGGGAGACGGTGAAAGTGCGCATTTTGGAGACCGATCGCGACGGACCGATTCTGGCGGCGACCTTTGCCGGGGAACGCCGCGCCTTGACCTCCGCCACCCTGCTGAAAGCCTGTCTTTCGATGCCGCTGATGACGCTGAAGGTCGTCGCCGGCATCCACTGGGAAGCGCTGAAGCTCTGGCTGAAGGGCATTGGCCTGCGCACCCGCCCTGCCCCGCCGGAAGCCGCCAGCTATCACGACAGAACGCCCGAGCCATGGGCAGAGCCGCAGCCCGCAAGCCTGGCGAACAGCCGATGAGTATGCCGATGACCGCCATGACCGCCATAAGCCACGCTGCGCCCGCCGACCCGCTGCCCGTGGATATCGACACCGTCGGCGAAGTGACCAAGGGTCTCTCCTTCGCGACCCGGCAGGCGCTGAAGCTCGCGGCCCGGATCCAGTGCGGCGAGTTGACGGTGACGCTGCCCGATGGCCGCGACCTCCTGTTCAAGGGCGACCAGCCCGGCCCCCAGGCGCGGCTGATCGTGCATGATTTCAGCTTCGCCTCGCGCCTGGCCGGCGGCGGCGATCTCGGCTTTGCCGAGGCCTATCTCCGCCGCGAGTGGGATACGCCCGATCTGGCGCGCTTCCTCGAACTCTTCGCCGCCAATTATCCGCTGATCCAGACCCTGCTGCCGGGCAAGCCGCTGGTGCGGCTCTGGCAGATGTTCCAGCATTTTCGCCGGCGCAACACCAAGGCGCAGGCGCGCAAGAACATCCACGCGCATTACGACCTCGGCAACCGTTTCTACGGGGCCTGGCTCGACCGGACGATGACCTATTCCGCCGGCATCTTCGCGCCTGGCGACAATGATCTCGCCGCGGCTCAGACGCGCAAATACCGGGCTCTGGCCGAGCAGACCGGCATCGGCCCCGACGACCATGTGCTGGAAATCGGCTGTGGCTGGGGCGGTTTCGCCGAATATGCGGCGCGCGAGATCGGCTGCCGCGTCACCGGGCTGACGATCAGCCAGGAGCAATTCGATTTCGCGCAGAAGCGGATTGCCGACGCCGGGCTGGAGGACCGCGTCACCTTCAAGCTGCAGGATTACCGCGACGAGACCGGCACCTATGACCGCATCGCTTCGATCGAGATGTTCGAGGCCGTCGGCGAGGCGTTCTGGCCGGTATATTTCGAGCAATTGCGCGACAGGTTGCGTCCGGGCGGCACGGCCGGGCTGCAGGTCATCACCATCCGCGACGAGAGCTTCAAGGTGTATCGGCGCGAACTCGATTTCATCCGGGCCTATATCTTCCCCGGCGGCATGCTGCCGACGCCGACGATCATGCGCAAGCTCGGCGAACGTTTCGGCGTGCCGCTGGCGCATGAGCGAATCTTCGGTCTGGATTACGCCAACACGCTGGCGAGTTGGCGAGACCGCTTCCGCGCCGCCTGGCCGCAGCTGATCCCGCTCGGCTTCGACGAACGCTTCCGCCGGATGTGGGAGTACTATCTCGCCTATTGCGAGGCCGGTTTCCGCTCCGGCAATATCGACGTGCGCCAGATGGTGTTTACGAAGACAGCGTGAGCGAGCCGACACGCCCAGCCCTGCTCGCCTATGCGCTGCCGGCCATTCCGCTGGCGGCGCTGAGCCTGCCATTCTACGTGATGGTGCCGGAATTCTACGCGCGCGACATCGGCCTGCCGATCGCGACCGTAGGCTATGTGCTGCT
>JBKBRD010000399.1:0-3261 GCA_046292405.1 Allobosea sp.
TTCACGCCGATCGGGCTCGTCTTGTCGTCATGCTCCTCGACGAAGATCACCTCGATATCCTGAATGTCGGCGTTGGCCGGAACGTGGTACTCGGCCAGCGAGTGGTTCATGATCCGCCCTCGCGCATGGTCCGTCAGCGTTTCCTCGTGCAGCGCCATGCCGATGCCCCAGACAACGCCGCCGACGACCTGGCTGCGGGCGGTTTTGGGGTTGATGATGCGCCCTGCCGCGACAGCATTGACGATGCGGCTTACGCGCAGCACGCCAAGTTCCTCGTCGATGCGCACTTCGGCAAACACCGCGGAGTGGGTATAGGACGAGTACGACTTCGGCATCATCAGGCCGAGCAGGCCCGGCCCCGCCGATTCCTCTGCCGCGAGCGTGCCGCCATTGGCGGCAACCGCATCGGTCAGGGAGACGAAGCGCGACGCATCGGTGCGCCTCACGATACGCCCATTCGTAAAGGCGACGTCGTCGGCGGTCGCATCGCCCAGCGGCGAGTCGCTCAGTTTGGACGCCTGCTTGAGCAACATGTCGCGAAGCTTGTGGCAGGCGGCCGAGACCGCGCTGCCGGCAGACGCGGCCGTCCACGAGCCACCCTGTACGGGAGAAGCCGGTAGCGAGGAGTCGCCCAGCGAGACGTGGACGTCGTCCATGGCCAGTCCGAGCGCGTCGGCCGCGATCTGGGTCAGGATCGTATAGGTGCCGGTGCCGATATCGGATGTGGCGCAGGATATGGCGAGCTTGCCATCCTGATTCAGCTCGGCGCGCGCCGAGGTCTTCATCATATTCGCTTCCCAGACGCCGCTCGCCATGCCCCAGCCGATCAGCTCGCGGCCTTCGCGCATCGAGCCCGGTTGCGCCGTGCGCCTGCTCCAGCCGAAGCGCTCGGCGCCCTCGCGATAGCAGGCGCGCAACTCCTTCGAGGTGAAGGGCTTGTCGTCGTTCTCGTCGCGCTCGGCGTAGTTGCGCAGGCGCAGCTCGACCGGGTCGATGCCGCTTGCGACGGCGAGCTCGTCCATTGCGCTTTCCAGCGCGAACACGCCCAGAGGCGCGCCGGGCGCGCGCATGTCGCCGGGGGAATAGGTGTCGAGCTTGGCGAGCTCATAACTGAGATCGACGTTCTCAGCCGGGTAGAGCAATCCCGACCAGTTGACGACGACCTCCTGATGGTCCTCGAAGCGCGATGTCGCGGCCAGCGCGTGATGCTGGATCGACTGCAGTTTGCCATCCTCGCTCGCGCCGAGCGACAGCTGGTTGATCGTTTCGGGTCGGTGCACATGCGAGAACATCTGCTGGCGCGTCAGCTCCAGACGGACCGAGCGCTCCAGCGCAAGCGAGGCCATGACCGACAGGAACAGCTGGTGCTGGGGCCGCAGCCCCGATCCGAACCCACCGCCGACATAGGGCGAGATCACCCGGACATCCTCGCTCTTCAGTCCGAACACGCCCGCGACATAGGATTGGCTGCTCTGCACGCCCTGGGTCTTGTCATGGACGGTGATCTTGCCCGGGCCCTTCCAGATCACGGTCGTCGCTTGCGGCTCCATAGGATTGTGGTGCTCGGTCGCGATCATGTACTCGCCGCTAACGCGGACGGGGGCCTGCGCGAAGGCCTTGCCGGCATCGCCGCGCGGCTTCGGCGGCGGTGCAATGCCAAGCCGCTTTTTCGGCGGCTCGTAGCTGTCCTTGCGGGCGCGGTTGAGATCGGTCTCGTGGGCAAGCTGTTCATAGGTCACGCGCACCAGCGATGCGGCATGGCGAGCGATGTCGAAGCTCTCCGCCACCACGAGCGCGATCGGTTGGCCGCTATACTGGATCTCGTCGCTATGGAGCGGCCGGAACGGCTTGCCGGGCGGCCCCACCATGTCGCGATATTTGTAGGTGAACCACGCGGTTTTGGGCCTGTTCTCGTGGCTGAAGACCTTGACGACGCCCGGAACCGCCTCGGCCGCCGCCGTGTCGATCGCGGTGATGCGGCCGCGCGCGATGCTGCTGCCGACGATGTAGGCATACGCAAGATCGGGAGCGGAAAACTCGGCTGCATAGGTCGCGCTGCCGGTGACCTTGGCGGGGCCGTCGACCCGGCTGCGCGGCGAGCCGACATGGGTGTCGTTCTTCAGCATGATCCGAGGCCTTTCAGGCGATGCGCTTGTCGGTCTGCGATTGCGGCGTGCCCGCAGCGGCCTGGGCCAGCGCGCGGATGATGGCGCGCCGCGCCAGATCGATCTTGAAGGCGTTGTGTTCGTGGCCGACCGCGCCCGCGAGCAGCAGCTCGGCTGCGTCCGCGAAGGCTGCATGGCCGGCGACGCGTCCCGCCAGCGCCGCCTCGGCATCCAGCCGACGCCACGGTTTGTGAGCCACCCCGCCCAATGCGATGCGGGCGGAGGTGATGCTGCCTCCGTCCATCTCCAGCGCTGCCGCGACGGAGACCAGCGCGAAGGCGTAGGACAACCGGTCGCGCAGCTTCAGATAGCTGTAATGCTTGGCATAGCTGCGGCTCTGCTGCGGAAGCACGATCGCGACGACGATCTCGCTCGCTTCCAGCGTCGTGTCGCGCTGCGGCGCGTCGCCTGGCAGTCGGTGATAATCGGAAAAATCGATGATCCGGTCGCCGCCGGGACCAATGACATGCGCCTCGGCCCCAAGCGCCGCCAGGCCGACGCACATGTCGGAGGGGTGGGTCGCAATGCAGTGCTCGCTGGCGCCGAGGATGGCGTGGATGCGGTTCAGCCCGCCGATCGCCGGACAGCCCGTGCCGGGCTCGCGCTTGTTGCAGGGCGTCTGCGCATCGTTGAAATAGTAGCAGCGCGTGCGCTGGTTCAGGTTTCCGCCGGTGGTGGCGGCGTTGCGCAATTGCGGCGTGGCGCCGGCAAGGATGGCGCTGGCGAGCAGGGGGAAGTGCGCGTTTACGCGCTCGTCATAGGCCACCGCCGAATTCGGCGCGAGCGCGCCGATGTGCAGCGCGCCGCCATCCTTTTCGACGATGTCCTTGAGAGCCTCGATGCGCGTGATGTCGATCAGCGTCGATGGCTTTTCGACGTCGTACTTCATCAGGTCGACCAGATTAGTGCCGCCAGCGATGATTTTTGCGCTCGGTTCGGCCGACAATGCCCGGACCGCGTCTTCGACGGTGTCGGCGCGGTGATAGGAAAAGCGGTTCATTCCGCCGCCTCCTTGATCAGCTGGCCGCGCTGGGCGAGGACGTCCTCGATCGCATCGACGATATTGGGGTAGGCCCCGCAACGGCAGATGTTGCCG
>JBKBRD010000400.1:0-3257 GCA_046292405.1 Allobosea sp.
TCAACGGCGCGCCGATCATCATGCTGATCTCCTTCCTCGTCGGCTGCATCGTGGCCCAGCAGGGGATTTTCCAGCTGCAGCAATTCGGCGCGACGCCGTTCGTGGTCAATCTCACCGGCATTCTGATCCTGCGCGAACTCGGCGTGCTGCTCACGGCGATCATGATCGCCGGCCGCTCCGGCTCGGCCTTCACCGCCGAGATCGGCTCGATGAAGATGCGCGAGGAGATCGACGCGCTGCGGGTGATGGGGCTCGATCCGATCGAGGTTCTGGTCGTGCCGCGCATCCTCGCGCTGGTCATCTCGCTGCCGATCCTCGCCTTCATCTCCTCCATGGCGGGCTTGACCGGGGCTGCGCTGGTGGCCTGGCTCTATGGCGGCATCGGCATCGACACCTTCCTGGCGCGGCTGCAATCGGTCATCACCTGGAAGCATTTCGCCGTCGGCCTCATCAAAGCCCCGTTTATGGCCTTCGTGATCGGGCTCATCGCCTCGATCGAAGGCCTGGCGGTGAAGGGCTCGGCCGAATCGCTCGGGCGCCAGGTGACGGCTTCGGTGGTGAAGGCCATTTTCATGGTCATCGTC
This sequence comes from Allobosea sp., assembly GCA_046292405.1. Taxonomy (GTDB): domain Bacteria; phylum Pseudomonadota; class Alphaproteobacteria; order Rhizobiales; family Beijerinckiaceae; genus Allobosea. Next base: position 585 of record JBKBRD010000400.1, read on the forward strand.
GTCGACGGCCTGTTCGCCATGTTTTTTGCATCCATCGAGTTTTGAGGATCGTAGCCGCCCCATGAGCGACGTCGTGAGCGCGCCAGCCAGTCAGCAGCAGGATGCCTCGCCGCCCGCGCAGGAGCCGATCATCCGCGTGCGCGACCTGAAAGTCGCTTTCGGCGACAAGGTCATCATGGATGGGCTGGATCTCGACGTGATGGCGGGCGAGATCCTCGGCTTCGTCGGCGGTTCGGGGCAGGGCAAGTCGGTGCTGACACGCACCATCCTCGGTCTGGTCAGCAAGGCCCGCGGCACGATCGAGGTCTTCGGCCAGGACGTCGACACGCTCGACGGCCCGCAGAAACGCGCGCTGGAGCGGCGTTTCGGCGTGATGTTCCAGCACGGGGCGCTGTTTTCGGCGCTGACGGTCAAGCAGAACATCCAGGTGCCGATGCGCGAATACCTCAAGCTCTCGCCCGCGCTCCTCGACGAGATGGCGATGGTGAAGCTGGCGCTGGTCGGGCTGCCGGCCGATGCCGCGGACAAGACGCCCTCCGAACTCTCGGGCGGCATGATCAAGCGCGCCGCGCTGGCGCGCGCCCTGGCGCTCGACCCCGAGATCGTCTTCCTCGACGAGCCGACATCGGGGCTGGACCCGATCGGCGCGGCCGAGTTCGATGCCTTGATCGTGACCCTCAAGCAGACTTTGGGGCTGACCGTGTTCATGGTAACCCACGATCTCGACAGCCTCTATTCCTCCTGTGATCGGATCGCCGCGCTGGCGGACAAGCGGGTCGTCGCCGTGGGTCCGCTGGCGACGATGCTGGCGGCGGACCATCCGTGGATCAAATCATATTTCGGCGGTGAGCGCGCGCTGGCGCGGCTGCCTGGCGCGGCGCAAGGATAAAGCTCTACACGATGGAATCGCGTGCAAACTATGCGCTGGTTGGGCTGTTCACCATTGCCGTCCTCGCTGCTCTGTTCGGCTTCGTCTACTGGTTCAACAGTGGCGGGGCGGGCCGTCGCCAGGATGTGCGGATCATCTTCAGCGGCACGGTGACCGGGCTCGGCCGCGGCTCCAGCGTCTTGTTCAACGGCCTGCGCGTCGGCGAAGTCACGCGAATCGAGTTGCAGCCGGACGATCCGCGCCGGATCTATGCGGTGGTGCAGGTCGACAGCTCGACGCCGCTGCGCGTCGACACCCGCGCCCGCATCGAAGCGCAGGGTCTGGCTGGCGTGGTCGCCGTCCAGCTGCTCGGCGGCGAGCCCGGCTCGGATGTGCTCAAGCCCGCCCCGGGGCAGAGCCTGCCGACCATCGTGGCCGAGCGCTCGGAATTTCAGGACATTCTCGAAACCGTCCGCACCATCGCCAAGCGCGCCGACGACATGCTCGGCAGCGTCGAGACGCTGGTCAAGGAAAACGCCGGCCCGATCGGCAACACCGTCCGCAACATCGAGAAGTTTTCGGCGGCGCTGGGCGAGAATTCCGACGGCGTCGACAAGCTGATGCGCAGCTTCGGCACCATTGCGGAGACGATCAATCCGCTGGCGCAAAAGCTCGGCGTGCTCAGCGACGAGCTGACCCAGATCGTGCAGTCGGTCGACCAGAAGAAGGTCAGCGCCATCGTCGAGAACGTCGATCGCTTCACCGCCGCGCTCGGCAGCTCGAGCGGCGATGTCGGCAAGGCGGTCAAGGATGTCGCCTCGATCACCGACAAGCTCAACCGCGCCGCCGACCAGGTCGAGGGCGTGCTGAAATCGGCCCAGACCTTCCTCAACACGGCCGCTGGCAGCGAAGGCCGCAGCGCCTTCCAGGAAGTGGCCGACGCCGCCAAGTCGATCCGCGTGCTCGCCGACAATCTCGACAAGCGCACCGCCGAGATCACTACCGGCATCAGCCGCTTCACCGGGCCCGGCCTGCGCGAGATCGAGTCTCTCGCGACCGATGGCAAGCGCACTTTGACCGATCTCAATCGCACTTTGCGCAATATCGAGCGCAACCCTCAGCAGTTCATCTTCGGCGGCAAGCCGCCGCTTCCTCAATATGGCGGATCGCGCTAACCTCATGACGATGACCGACCTTTCCTTGTCCGCCCGGCCTTCGCGGCTGCTGGTTCTGCCGCTGGCGCTCAGCGGCCTGCTGCTGCTCTCAGGTTGCGGCGGCGGCGCGACGCCCACGACCTTCGACCTCTCGGCGCCTGGCCAGGTCGGGCGCGTCGGCGGCTCGCGCGCGGCGCTCGTCGTGGCCGAACCGACGACGGTTCAGGCGCTGGATTCCGACCGGCTGATCGTCAAGGACGCCAGCGGCGCGCTCTCCTTCCTAGGTGGCGCGCAATGGGCCGACCGCGTGCCCAAGCTCGTGCAGACGCGTCTGGTCCAGACTTTCGAGAACGCCAGCCGCATCGCCTCGGTGTCGCGCCCCGGCGATCGCATCGTTCCCGATCTGCAGCTGATCACCGACATCCGCAGCTTCAACATCGACACCGCCAGCGGCACGGCCGTCGTCTCGATCACCGCCAAGCTGGTCGGCGACAAGACCGGGCGCATCCAGCGCGCCAAGATGTTCTCGGCGCGCGTGCCGGCGGCCGCAGGGGACGGCGCTCTCGCCGCCCAGGCGCTCGACCGCGCCTTGTCGCAGGTCCTGATCGAGATCGTGCGCTGGGCCGCCTGAGCGCTCCCGGCCCCGTCATT
>JBKBRD010000401.1:0-3257 GCA_046292405.1 Allobosea sp.
AATCGACCGCCGCCCCGGTCAACCCAAGGAGCGGCACGATCGAGAGACCGAACAACATGGCGAAGTTGCCGGACTCGTCGCGCTGGAAGCGGCGAAGACACTTGATGGATGCTGCGAGCGACATGGACTGTCCCTATAGGCAAGGAAGCCCCACAATGAGGGCTACAGGGCTTAAGGAATCCTTGGTTCAATAGAATATCGATGGGGGCGACCTGCCGAGGTCCTGATAGATACTGGCATGAATATTGGAGCGTTCTTTAGATTTATATCCGCTGATTATCGTCAATCATCAAACATGGCGCTTTTTGCTGGTTAGTATAAATCCGCTTCAGTTATGAATTTGCTGACTCATAGATGATTAGATGAGAATTCGGCATTGTTCGCCGTTCTTCTCATTCCTTGGATACGTTGCGTCAGCATCGGTTAAATGGATCTGACGCCCGCGATTTGCGCTTGTCATGCTCTTTCCAGCGTTCGGAGGGCGCCCCGAGACGGCGCGCAAAGCGATAATGTATTGCGCATAATGTCTTGGGATGATGAACGGATCATGGGCGTCGCCTGTGTGTTTCACAGGATGGCGGCAAGGACCTGTTCAGCATGGCGCAGCGCGCGCCGAAAGGGCGGGTCGACGGGCCTGAACTGCGGCTTGCAGCGGGTTTGTGCGGGGAATGCGTTGTCTCATGCCCGCAGGCGCGCTATGCCGCGCTCAACCTCAGGCTGGCGTGCCGGCCGGACCATCAGGAAGCGTCGCGCCGTGATTCCAAACGCCATCACAATCACACCGCAACTCGTGGCCGAGCACGGCCTGAAGCCCGACGAGTACCAGCGCTTCCTCGACCTGATCGGGCGCGAGCCCTCGATCACCGAACTCGGCATCGTCTCGGCGATGTGGAACGAGCATTGCTCGTACAAATCCTCGAAGCTGCATCTCAAGACCCTGCCGACCAAGGCGGCCTGGGTGATCCAGGGGCCGGGCGAGAATGCCGGCGTCATCGATATCGGCGACGGGATGGCGATCGTCTTCAAGATGGAGAGCCACAACCACCCCTCCTTCATCGAGCCTTATCAGGGCGCGACGACCGGCGTCGGCGGCATTCTGCGCGATGTCTTCACCATGGGCGCGCGGCCGATCGCGGTGCTGGACGCGCTGCGCTTCGGCGATCCCAGCCATGCCAGGACGCGCCATCTCGTTTCCGGCGTGGTCGCCGGCATCGGCGGCTACGGCAATTCCTTCGGCGTGCCCAATGTCGGCGGCGCGACCGGCTTCCACCGCCGCTATGACGGCAACATCCTGGTCAACGCCATGGCGGTGGGCATCGCCCGCGCCGACGAGATCTTCTACGCCAAGGCCTCGGGCGTCGGGAAGGCGATCGTCTATCTCGGCTCCAAGACCGGGCGCGACGGCATTCATGGCGCGACCATGGCCTCGGCCGCCTTCGGCGAGGGCGCGGAGGAAAAGCGCCCGACCGTGCAGGTCGGCGATCCCTTCGCCGAAAAACTGCTGCTCGAAGCCTGCCTCGAGATCATGGCCGCCGGCCATGTCGACGCCATCCAGGACATGGGCGCGGCGGGCCTGACCTGCTCGGCGGTCGAGATGGGGGCCAAGGGCGATCTCGGGGTGGAGCTCGATCTCGACAAGGTGCCCTGCCGCGAGGACGGCATGAGCGCCTATGAGATGATGCTGTCAGAAAGCCAGGAGCGCATGCTCATGGTGATCAAGCCCGGCCATGAAGAGCCCGCGGAAGCGATCTTCCGCAAATGGGGGCTGGATTTCGCCGTCGTCGGCCACACCACCGACACGCTGCGCTTCGTCGTCAAGCACCAGGGCGAGACGATGGCCGATCTGCCGATCAAGGAGCTCGGCGACGAGGCGCCAGAATATGACCGGCCCTGGACCGAGACGCCGAAGCCGGCCGTGCTCGCGGCCGAGTCCGTCGCGGCGCCGATGGCGACGGGCGAGGCGCTGCTGAAGCTGGTCGGATCGCCCGATCTCTGCTCCAAGCGCTGGGTTTGGGAGCAGTACGATACGCTGATCCTCGGCAATTCCGTGGTGGCGCCGGGCGGCGACGCCGGGCTGGTGCGCATCGAGGACGGGCCCAAGGGGCTGGCGATGACGGCGGACGTAACGCCGCGCTATTGCGAGGCCGACCCGTTCGAGGGCGGCAAGCAGGCGGTGGCCGAGGCCTGGCGCAATCTGACGGCTGTCGGCGCGACCCCGCTCGCCATCACCGACAATCTGAATTTCGGCAATCCGGAGCGGCCGGAGGTGATGGGCCAGCTCGTCGGCTGCATCAAGGGCATCGGCGAGGCCTGCCGCGCGCTCGATTTCCCGGTCGTGTCGGGCAATGTCTCGCTCTACAACGAGACCAATGGCGTCTCGATCCTGCCGACCCCGACCATCGGCGGCGTCGGCGTGCTGGCTGACGTGACGAAGCACGCCACCGTCGCCTTCAAGGCGGCGGGCGAGGCGATCCTGCTGATCGGCGCAACCCAGGGCTGGCTCGGGCAATCGGCCTATCTCGCGACCGTCTGCGGCCGCGAGGAGGGGGCGCCGCCGCCGGTCGATCTCGCAGTCGAGCGCCGCAACGGCGATTTCGTGCGCGGGCTGATCACGGCGCAGCGCGTCGGCGCCTGCCATGACCTGTCGGATGGCGGGCTCGCCGTAGCCTTGGCGGAAATGGCCATGGCCGGCGGCATCGGCGCGACCATCGGCACGCTTCCGCTAGGGCCGCGCCACGCCGTACTCTTCGGCGAGGATCAGGCGCGTTATCTGGTCACCGTGCCCGCCGCGCAGGCCGAAGCCATCCTGGCCGAGGCCGAGGCTGCCTCCGTGCCTGCGCTGAGGCTCGGGCAGACCGGCGGCGATGCGCTCGCCATCGCCGGCGAGCAGCCCGTGACCGTCGCCGCGCTGAAGACCGCGCATGAAACCTGGCTGCCCGCCTATATGGCCGGCACGGCCGCCTGAGGAGTTCTGCCATGCCGATGGATGCAGGCGATATCGAGACCATGATCAAGGCGGCGCTGCCGGACGCCGTCGTCGAGATCAAGGATCTCGCCGGCGACGGAGATCATTATGCGGCGACCGTGGTCTCGGCGGCCTTCAGGGGCAAAAGCCGGGTGCAGCAGCATCAGATGGTCTATGCGGCCCTCCAGGGAAACATGGGCGGCGTGTTGCACGCCCTTGCGCTGACGACGGCGACGCCTGATATTTGACGATGATTGGAGGAGCTGCCATGGCCGAGCCCGATCCAACTGTC
>JBKBRD010000402.1:0-3240 GCA_046292405.1 Allobosea sp.
GCGGTCGGGTCGCGATCCTCACCGGCTGCGCCCAGCCTATTCTGGATCCAGGCATCAACGAGGCGACGATCCGCCTCCTTACGCGGCTCGGGATCGAAGTCGTTGTGCCGCAAGGGGAGGGCTGCTGCGGCGCGCTCGTCCACCACATGGGCCAGGAGCATGACGCGCTCGGCTTCGCCAAGCGCAATATCGAGGCCTGGATGGCGGAGATCGAGGGCAGGGGGCTCGACGCGATCCTCGTCACAACCAGCGGCTGCGGCACCACGATCAAGGATTACGGCTTCATGCTGCGCAACGACCCTGTCTGGGCTGACAAGGCGGCGCGGGTTTCGGCGCTGGCCAAGGACATCACCGAATTCCTGGAGACGCTGGAGCTGGCGCCGCTGCGCGATCTCGCCATGCCGATCGCCTACCACTCGGCCTGCTCGATGCAGCATGGGCAGCAGCTGAAGGACGGTCCCAAGCGCCTGCTCTCAGCTGTCGGCTTCAAGGTCAAGGAGGCGCCGGAAGGCCATATCTGCTGCGGCTCGGCCGGGGTCTACAACATCCTCCAGCCCGAGATTGCCGGGCAGCTGCGCGCCCGCAAGGTCGGCAATATCGAGAAAACGCGGCCCGTGCTGGTCGCGACCGGCAATATCGGCTGCATGACGCAGATCGCAAAGGGATTTGCCGACAAGGGCGCGACGACCCCCGTCGTGCACACGGCCGAACTGCTGGACTGGGCGACCGGCGGCCCGCTGCCGGACAAGCTGGCGCGGGCGGGGTTCGTCGATGCGCCTCTGCGTGAAGTGAGCCTGGCGGCAGCGGAGTAGGGCGCTTCGGAGCCGCGCTGATACTCCCAGCCCTCATCCTGAGGAGCGCCGCAGGCGCGTCTCGAAGGATGCTTCAGAAGGCTCCCGAGACCGCTGGTCCATCCTTCGAGACGGCCCTTCGGGCCTCCTCAGGATGAGGGCTTGCCCCCTTGATCCACCCGCCAGCCCGTTGCCGCTTGCTCCCCACGCCCGCGCAAGCTACCGAACGGCAAACCCCAGCCAGTTGCAGAAACGAACGCCCATGTCCGCCGACAAGCCCGTCTCCTCCAAGCTGAAAGCCCGCCAGCCGCGCGGCTTCGTCGATCGTGGTCCGGCCGATGTCGCCGCCACCGAGCGCATGCTGGGCGTCATCCGCGAGAGCTTTTCGCTTTATGGCTTCGACCCGGTCGAGACCCCCTTCGTCGAATACACCGACGCGCTCGGCAAATTCCTGCCCGATCAGGATCGTCCCAATGAGGGCGTCTTCTCGTTTCAGGACGATGACGAGCAATGGTTGTCGCTGCGCTATGACCTGACCGCGCCGCTCGCCCGCTACGTCGCCGAGAATTTCGACGCGCTGCCAAAGCCTTATCGCAGCTATCGCGCCGGCTATGTCTTCCGCAACGAGAAGCCCGGCCCCGGCCGCTTCCGCCAGTTCATGCAGTTCGACGCCGATATCGTCGGCGCCGGTTCGGTCGCCGCCGATGCCGAGATCTGCATGCTCGCCGCCGACACGATGGAGAAGCTCGGCATCAAGCGCGGCGACTATGTCGTCAAGGTCAACAACCGAAAAGTGCTCGACGGGGTTATGGAGGCGATCGGGCTGGGCGGCGAGGACAATGCCGGGCGCAGGCTGACCGTGCTCAGGGCGATCGACAAGCTCGACAAGTTCGGCCCCGAGGGCGTGCGCCTGTTGCTGGGCGAGGGACGCAAGGACGAGAGCGGGGATTTCACTAAGGGCGCGGGGCTGGAGGAGGAGGCGGCGCGACGGGTCCTGTCGATCCTGGACGCAAAGGCCAGTTCTAACATGGACACGGCCCGCAAGCTGGCCGATGAATTCGCCTCGACCCCGACCGGATCAGACGGCGCTGAGGAACTGCGTACCATCGCGACATTGCTCGAAGCCTCGGGATACGCCGATCGCGTCATCATCGACCCCTCCGTCGTCCGCGGCCTCGAATACTACACAGGCCCGGTCTACGAGGTCGAGCTGACCTTCCCCGTCACCAATGAGGACGGACAGGTCGTGCGCTTCGGCTCGGTCGCGGGTGGCGGGCGTTATGATGGGCTGGTCGGGCGCTTCCGGCCCGAGCCTGTGCCGGCGACAGGCTTCTCCATCGGTGTTTCTCGGCTGTATTCGGCGCTGAAGGCGGTGAAATCGCCCATCGTCGACGCCAGGAACGAGCGGCCGCTCGTCGTCGTCACCGCCATGGACAACAAGTCGCCGGAATTCATGCCCGCCTATCAGGCGATGGTCTCGACCCTGCGTCAGGCGCAGGACGAGGCCGGTCGCCCGCTGGTCCGCGCCGATCTCTATCTCGGCTCTTCGGGCTTCAACGCCCAGATGAAATATGCCGACAAGCGCGGGGCGATCTGCGCGGTGATCCAGGGCTCGTCGGAGCGCGAGGCCGGCACGGTGGTGATCAAGGACCTGCTTCTGGGCGCCGAACTCGCCGCCGCCGGCCGCGACGTCAAGGATTCGGCCGAGCACAAGGCCAGGCAGGCCGAGGCCCAATTCGCCGTGCCGCTGGCGGAGCTGGTCGCGGGCGTAAAGAAGGTCCTCGCCCGCCATTCATAAGGCGCGGGAACCCCTCCCCCTTGTGGGGAGGGGAAGCGCGTCTGGCGGGCGGCCCACATCCCGTTCACCCAATTCCCGCAAACCCCTCGAAAACCCGGCGCGCCGCTGCTAGGACACCCGCGCAACAGGATGAAACCGCCGTGCCCGCCATCGCCGCCAGCATCGAAACCGTGATCGCGCTGTTCGCCCGCGAAGGCTATGCCCGCGCCGAGCCGGCGATCCTGCAGCCGGCCGATATTTTTCTCGACCTGTCGGGCGAGGATATCCGCCGCCGCATCTTCATGACCCAGGACGCCGAAGGGCGCGACTGGTGCCTGCGGCCGGAATACACCATCCCCGTCGCGCTCGATCATCTCGCCTCCGGCTCTGCCGAGCCGGCCTCCTATTGCTATGCCGGGCCGGTGTTCCGCATGCGCGCTCAGGAGCCTGGAGAATTTGCGCAGGCCGGGCTGGAATCCTTCGGGCGCAGCGATTTCGCCGCGACCGACGCCGAAATCATGGCGCTGACGCTGGATGCGGCCGCAGCGCTCGGGCTGTCGGCGCCGCGCATCCAGATGGGCGATGTCGCTTTGCTCAACGCTCTGCTCGACGGGCTGGCCGTGCCGCCCGCCGCCCGCCGCCGGTTGATGCGCGCCGTGGTGCAAGGTCGCG
>JBKBRD010000403.1:0-3238 GCA_046292405.1 Allobosea sp.
ATGCTCCAGCGGGCGCAAGAACCTCCTGAACCATCCTCCGAGACGCATCCGGGCGCGCCTCAGAATGAGGGTCAGATTGCGGAGACGAGGCTCAGAGCAAGGCCTCGCCCCGGAAGACCGGCACGCAATCGCCGCCGACGGTGGCGCGGACGCCATCCGGGGTGCGTCGCGCCGTGAGGTTCAGCAGGCTCGGCCGGCCCATCTCCACGCCCTGAGTGAGGGTGTAGCCGGCGTCTGCCTCGCCATCGAGAGAGAGCAGCAGGGCTGCGAGCGTCGCGCTGGCGCTCCCGGTCGCCGGATCCTCCCAGGTGCCGCCGAGCGGCGCAAACATGCGGGCGCGGATGTCGCTGGCCGATTCGCGGGCGTAGAGGAACAACGAAAGCCGGCCTTCCAGCCCCGGCGTCGACTGCGCCAACGCGCGGAACTGCGAGAGATCGGGCGTCGCCCGGGCCAAAGCGGCGGATGTCGCCTGCGCCAGCACGAAATGCACGCCGACGGAGGCCCGGATCGGCTGGTGAGCATCGAGGACGATATCGCCGGGCGCGAGTCCGGCGCAGGCGGCGATACGATCGGGCGGAAGTTCCACGCTGGTGGACAGCGGCTGCGGCGCGTCGATCACCGCGCCCCTGACCTCGCCGCCCGGCTCGGCCGCGACCCGCACCGTCACCAGCCCCGCGATCTCCTCGAAACGCAGCACGCCGCCGACGTCGCGCCCGTGACGCGCCAGAACGAAGGCGGTGCCGACATTGGGATGGCCGGCGAAGGGCATTTCATGGCTGCGGGTGAAGATGCGCACCCTCGCCGTATTGGCCGGATCGGATGGCGGCAGGACGAAAGTCGTCTCGCTATAGTTCATCTCGGCCGCAAGCGACTGCATTTCAGCGTCGCTCAGGCCGCGGGCGTCCGTGAACACGGCGAGCTGATTGCCGCCGAAACGGGTCCCGGTGAAGACATCGACGGTTTCATAGGCGAATCTGCGCATGGCGGGCTCCGGCAGCGCGACCTCGCGCCTCACAGCCCATCCATCGCGCGATTGCGCGCCTGCGCCAAATGAAGCGTGGTGATGCGAGACATCAGCCGCGCTGACGCGACCTCACCACATATCGAGCGCGACCCGCGCCTCATCGGACATGCGCGACTGGTCCCAGGGCGGGTCGAAGGTCATGGCGACCGTCACGGCCGACACGCCGGGAACGGCGCTGACCGCATTTTCGACCCAACCCGGCATTTCCCCGGCCACCGGGCAGCCCGGCGCGGTCAGCGTCATGTCGATCGACACGACCCTGTCGTCGGAGATGTCGACGCGGTAGATCAGGCCGAGCTCGTAGATGTCGGACGGAATTTCGGGGTCGTAGACGGTCTTCAGCGCGGCGATGATGTCGTCGGTCAGCCGGTCGATTTCCTCCGGCGGCAGCCCGGCGCTGGCTCCCACGGTCGGGGCGTTCGGCTGCAGCTCGCTAGCGACTATGTCGGTCATCGAAATCTTCCAGTTCGTCGTCCGAGCGCCGCTCAGGCGAACAGGCTCTCGGCCTTGCGAAGGGCTTCGACCAGTCTATCCACTTCCTCGTGCGTATTGTAGAGCCCGAAAGAGGCGCGACAGGTCGATGTCACTCCATATCGGGCCAGAAGCGGCATAGCGCAATGGGTGCCGGCCCGCACGGCGACGCCCGAACGGTCAATCACGGTGGCGACATCATGCGCATGCGCGCCCTTCATCTCGAAGGCGACGATGGCGCCCTTGTCTTTGGCCTTGCCGAAAATGCGGATCGAATTCATCTCGCCAAGCCGCTGCATCGCATAGTCGCGCAGCGAAGCCTCATGCGCCGCGATGTTCTCGCGCCCGAGCGCCATCATGTATTCCAGCCCGGCGCCGAGCCCGACAGCCTCGATGATCGCCGGCGTTCCCGCCTCGAAACGATGCGGCGGGTCGTTATAGGTCACGCTGTCTTCGCTGACGGTGACGATCATCTCGCCGCCCCCCTCATAGGGCGGCAGCTTCTCCAGCCATTCGCGCTTGCCCCACAGCACGCCCGAGCCCGTCGGCCCGTAGGTCTTGTGACCGGTGAAGCAGAAGAAGTCGCAGCCCAGAGCCTGCACGTCGATCGGCAGGTGAACCGCGCTCTGGCTGCCGTCGACCACCAGCGGGATCGAATAGGCCTGGCAGATCTTCGCGATCTCGGCGATGGGCAGGATGGTGCCGATCGCATTCGACATATGCGTCAGCGACACGGCCTTGGTGCGCGGCGAGATCAGCTTCTCGAACTCCTCGACGAGGAAATTGCCGTCCTCGTCGACCGGCGCCCATTTGATCACGGCGCCATGCGATTCCCGCCAGTAATGCCAGGGCACGATGTTGGAGTGGTGTTCGAGGATGGAGAGAATGATCTCATCCCCCTCCTGGATCTTGAGATAGCGCCCAAGCGACGAGGCGATCGCGTTGAGCGAGCCTGTCGAGGAGCGCGTGAAGACGATCTCCTCGAGATGCGCCGCGTTCAGGAACTTCCGCACGCTTTCGCGAGCGCCTTCATAGGCTTCGGTCGACGCGTTCGCGAGATAATGCAGCCCGCGATGGACGTTGGCGTAGTCCTCGCGCATCAGCCGGGTCATCGCCTCGATCACCACCTCCGGCTTCTGCGCCGAGGCGGCGTTGTCGAGATAGACCAGCGGCTTGCCATAGACCTCCCGCGAAAGGATCGGGAAGTCCCGGCGCACGGCCTCGACATCGTAGGGGGCCGTCGCCGTCGTGGTGCTCATCGCCGTCATGGTGGCCGTCATCCTGCCGTTCCAGGCTCGCGGGGCCTGTCGACGAGCGCGCCGCCATGACCCCAATCCGAGCGTTCGATCTCCTGGATCACGATATGCGTATTGGCGGGGTTCTTGCCGAGCACGCGCACCAGCGTCTCGGTGAACTCCTTGACGATCTGCGCTTTCTGCTCGCGCGAGGCGCCCTTCGTGATCTGAAGATTGACATAGGGCATCAGCCAGCCGCTCCCACTGACACGGTGTCGCGGCGGGCGAGAAGCCAGGTCTCGATCTCCGCCATCGCCATGGCGCGCAGCTTTTCGTCCGCGACGAATTCCACCGCCTCGCCGGCGAAGGCCTGCAGGACCAGCGCCTCCGCCTGCTGCCGCGGCAGGCCGCGCGCCATCAAATAGAAGAGCTGGTCGGAATCCATCTGCGCCACAGTGGCGCCATGGCCGCAGACCACGTCGTCGGCGAAGATCTCCAGCTCCGGCTT
>JBKBRD010000404.1:0-3224 GCA_046292405.1 Allobosea sp.
CATTGGTGGCGACGAACAGCCCGTGGGTGTGGAAGATCGGCAGGGCGTGCAGCAGCACGTCGTCCTTGCTGAAACGCCAGTACTCGACCAGCGCCAGCGCGTTGGAGGAGAGGTTGTCGTGGCTCAGCATCGCGCCCTTGGAGCGCCCGGTGGTGCCCGAGGTGTAGAGGATAGCGGCGAGATCATCGGCGCCGCGCGCGATGTCGGCGAAATCGGTTGCGGCGGCCAGCCCCTTGTCCGAGAGCGTGCCGGCGGAGGTCTCGGGCGAGCGCCAGACGCCGAGCGTCTCCAGCTTCGCGCCCGCCTTGTCGGCGTAAGGCTGCATCGCCTGCGCTTTGGCCGGGTCGCAGACGAACAGCGCCGGCTCGGCGTCGCCGAGGAAATACTCGATCTCGGCCGGGGTATAGGCGGTGTTCAGCGGCAGGAAGATCGCCCCGGCGCGGACCGCGCCGAGATAGAGCATCAGCGCCTCGATGCTCTTCTCGACCTGCACCGCGACACGGTCGCCGGGCTTCACCCCGAGCGCGACCAGGACATTGGCGAAGCGGCCGGAGACATCGACCATGTCGGCGTAGGAATAGCGGCGACCGTCATCCATCAGCGCGAAAGGCGCGTCCAAGGCGGGGATGCGGGCGCGGATGAGGTCGAACAGGTGGTTGCCCATGATGGCGGGTCCTAGCTGGAAAGCGAATGGCGATTGGCGAATAGCGAAGGGCGAGGCGGACCTGATGGCATATCCTTTCGCCGCTCGCCATTCGCCCTATCCGGCGACAGGCCGCAGCAGACGGCGCGCGGCATTCGAGGCCACGACCGTGTTGCGGGTGGCGAAGGCCTCGTGGTTCACCTCGATGTCGTCGAGTTCGTAGCGGTAATTGACCATCACCCCATGCGATTCGCGCAGGCCCCGGGCCGAGAGATTGCCGCCGACATTGATGCGCTCCAGCCGCGCGCCATTGCCGAGATGGAAACGCGCGACGGGGTCGATGACGCGGCCGGCGCTCGTGCGGGCGCGCAGCAGATAATGCGCCGCCATCTGGCCGAGCAGCCTGTCGCGGCGGGCCCGGCTCGCTTCGTCCAGCGAGATCGTCTCGCCGCTCGGGCGCGCGAGTTCGCTGCGCTCCTCATTGGTCAGGCGCAGATCGGCCTCGTCGAGCCCCGTCGCCAGCCAGCGGGCGAAACCGGGCAGCGGCGACAGGGTCACGAAGGTGTCGAGGCCCGGTAGCTCGCGCTTGAGGTCCTCGGCCACCTGCTTGATCAGAAAATTGCCGAAGGAGATGCCGCGCAGCCCCTCCTGGCAGTTCGAGATCGAATAGAAAACCGCCGTCGTCGCTTCCGCAGCGGGCAGGATCTTGCGATCGCCGGCCAGCACCTCGTCGATGCTGCGGGGGATATCGCCGGTCAGCGCAACCTCGACGAAAATCAAGGGATCGTCGATCAGCTGCGGGTGGAAGAAGGCGAAACAGCGCCGGTCGGCCGGCTCGAGCCGGCGGCGCAGATCGTCCCAGCCCTGGATCTCGTGGACTGCCTCGTAGCGGATGATCTTGTCGAGCACATTGGCGGGGGTGCGCCAGTCGATGCGGCGCATCACCAGAAAGCCGCGATTGAACCAGGAACTGAAGAGGTGGCGGAAATCGCTGTCGACCGCCTTCAGCTCCGGGGCGCTCTCCATCGCCTCGAACAGCGCCTCGCGCATCCTGACCAGCACATGCGTGCCGCCCGGCGCGAGGTTGAGCCGGCGCAGCAGCTCCTGCCGGCGCGGCTCGGTGGCGTGGTGCAGCGCCTCCAGCGTCGCGGCATTGGGCTGCTTGCGATAGGCGTCGATCGCAGCGTCCAGCCCCTCCGTTTCCGGACCGAAGCGCTCCAGCAGCATTGAGAAGAAGATCTGGCGACCGTGCTTGTCCAGCCGCTCCCACAGCTCCAGCACCGCCTGCGCCAGCGCCATGCCCGAGGCTTCGCCCCGCCCGGAGAGCAGATCCTCGCAGAGCTTGTCGATCGGCCGGGCCCGGCCCATCCCCAGGCGCTCGAAATTGATCAGCGCCCGGCCGCGATCGGCCACGCTGGTCAGAAGATCGCCGAGAAACGCCATATCCATGGAAGCTCCGAAACGCGCGGGCAAGCGTAACCCGGTGTCCCAGGTGGCGCAATTGCCGCCCCGCGCCAGGGCTCGCCTGCGTCGGATCCTCCGGCGCATCAGCCGCAGTCGAAAGGCTCAGCTCATATCGACCAGATCGACGATCTTGCCGTCCTTCAGCGTAAAGATCGAGACACCCCTGAGCTGGACGGTCTGGCCTGTTCGCCAGCCATTGGGCAGGTCCGCCGCGACCTTGGCGACATAATCGATGTCCAGCGTGACATGGCCATTGCAGGCAATGATATTGCTGATCGTCTGCTTACGATATTGAAAAATAGCAATCCCTTGTTCAGCCAAGCGCTTAAATTCGTCAATTCCGTGGGTCTCGACAGAAATTTCGTTGCCAGTACGGTTCACGAAATGCACATCATCGGCCATGCAGGCCATCATGCCTGCAATATCGAAGCTGTTATAGCTCGCGATATAGTTGGAAATGACGGCTGGGATGCGGATCATGAGCCAATCTCATCACTCTTACCTTTGGTTATCATCAATGGCAGAGTGGGCGATCTGGATCAAGCGCCGCTCGTACCCCGTCGGCGCGATCGGGCGCAGGAGCGGGGCGCCGCACGGGCATGGAATCGTCGGTCCTCGCCTCAATCCAGCAGCCGCCACGCCTTCACGAAGAAGTCGGGGGCGCCGAAATTGCCTGATTTCAACGCGACGACCAGCTCGGGCCCATCGACCACCCGGGTCCAGGGCACGCCCGGATCGATCTCCGGACCGATCGCGAGGGTCTTGACGCCGAGCCCCTGCACGACGGCCCCGGAGGTCTCGCCGCCAGCGACCAGCAGCCGCGTTACGCCGCCCGCCACCAGCCGCCGCGCGATCTCGGCGAAGGCATGCTCCACGACCTCGCCCGCCCGGTCCCGCCCGAGCTTTTGTTGGATGGCGCCGACCTCGGCAGGGTCATCGCTGGAATAGAGCAGGAAGGGCGCCTGCGCCGGCTGCGCCAGCGCCCAGTCGACCAGCGCGCCGGGCGTCTGCGCCCCGCTCGCCAGCGCGAGAGGATCGAGCTTCAGCGCCGGATACCCCGCGGCGGTCGCCGCCGCGATTTGGCCCCGCGTGGCGGCCGAGCAGCTGCCCGAGAGGA
>JBKBRD010000405.1:0-3224 GCA_046292405.1 Allobosea sp.
TCGAGGCGCGCAGGCCCGACGACCTGCCGGTCTTCGGACCGAGCGCGCGGCATGAAGGCGTCTTCCACCAATTCGGCTTCTCCGCCCATGGCTTTCAGCTCGGCCCCGGCGCGGGCGCCGTGATGGCCGAGATCATCGCGACCGGCGCCAGCAACGTGCCGATCGACGGCTTGCAGATTTCCCGTTTCACCACCCCCCAAGAGAGCAGAGCATGACCATCAAGCGCAGCATCAAGACCCCGATCCAGAACCGGATCGTCGAGACCGGCTCCCTCGTTTTCGTCGGCGGCGTCATCGCCGACGACACCACCCAGTCGATGGGCCCGCAGACCCAGAACATCCTGGGCAAGATCGAGGGCTATCTCGGCGAGGTCGGTCTCGACCGCAAGGCGATCGTCGCCGCGCAGATCTACGTCACCGACCTCTCGCAAAAGCAGGAGATGGACGCGGCCTGGACCGGCTTCTTCGGCGAGGCTCTGCCGACGCGCGCGACGGTCGGCGTCGCCGATCTCGGCGGCGGCGCGACGATCGAGGTGGTGGTGACCGCCAGCCGAAGCTGACACGACAGCGAAGCGCCAGCCATGGCCGAGAGCATCATCCATCAAGCGGATACCGCTTGATGGATCAGATGATGCGACAAAACCAAGAGATTGAGCGGCCGAACTCATTTGATCAGATCGGAAACCGCCCGAGCGGAACAGTGGGCGACCTCACGCATCTTCGCGGGGCAACGAGGCGCCCAGGTCTCCTCACGGGCTCTCAGTGAATTCGCCGCTCGGTCTTCACCGCAGCGGGCGCCGTGAGGAGCACTCTCTCGACCGCCTGGGCGTCCAGCCGACGCCGCCCATAGGCAGGCCAGCGTGGGCGACACCCTCGATTTTCGTCCGCAATTTCTGTTTGTTTTTGAAAAAGTTATCACACCCGTGAGTGGGTGGCGCGACCTACGGGAGTCGAACCCGTCTCCCCAGCGTGAAAGGCTGGTGTCCTAACCGATAGACGAAGGTCGCAGGCTTCTGTGCAGCGGTTGAACCCCTGCGAAGCGGCCCGACGTATAGTGGCAGGATTGGCGCTTCGCAAGCGCCAGATGGGCGCGCGCCGCGATCTATTTTGCCGCATAGCGAAAATGCGCGCCCGCTTGTCTCAGACCGGCTTGGCCAGATCGAGCACGCGCAGCTCCGCCTTCTCGTTTCCGCCCCAGCGATTGAGCGTCAACGTCGCCGCGAGATGCACGGGTTCGCCGCGCGCCGCCAGCAGCGCCCGGCCGAGCGGCTCCTGGGCGCAGCGAAAGGCGATGCCGCCGACGCTCGCCCCGTCGCCGCTGCGCAGCTTGATCCGGACATGGCCGCCGCTGCCGATCTCCACC
This sequence comes from Allobosea sp., assembly GCA_046292405.1. Lineage (GTDB taxonomy): Bacteria > Pseudomonadota > Alphaproteobacteria > Rhizobiales > Beijerinckiaceae > Allobosea. The sequence continues at coordinate 1,363 of JBKBRD010000405.1, forward strand.
GCATCGGTCAGGCGGTGCGACGGCAGCACGAAGACAGGCTCGGGGCTGCCGGAGCCAAAGGGCCCTGCCCGGTCGAGCTCGGCGAGCAGGCGCGGCGTGCAGCCGCCGGCGCTGATCGCGGCGTCAACCAGCAGCGCCTCGGCCTCCTCCGCCGCCGCCACCTGCGCCGCCAGATGCTCCATGATGTAGCTGTGAAAGGCCGGCGCCTGCCCCGCCGCCAGCGTGATGCCGGCCGCCATGGCGTGGCCGCCGCCCTTGACCGCGTGCCCGGCCTCGACCGCATCGCGCACCGCGCGGCCGAGATCGACGCCGGGGATCGAGCGGCCAGAGCCGGTGGCGCCGCCCTGCCCGTTCAGGGACAAGGCGAAAGCCGGCCGCCTGAAGCGCTCCTTCAACCGCGCCGCGACCAACCCGACGATGCCGGGATGCCACTCGGCCGAAGCCGCCATCAGCACAGGCTGGTCCGGCGTCCGCATCAGCGCATGCTCGGCCTCAGCCGTCGCCTCCAGCACCGCCTGGCGCTCGATCTCCTGGCGCTCCTGGTTCAGGCGGTTCAGCTCGGCGGCTATGGCGCGCGCCTCGATCTCATCGGGCGTCAGCAGCAGCCTGGCGCCCAGCGCCGCATCGCCGATGCGTCCGCCGGCGTTGATGCGCGGGCCGAGCAGGAAGCCGAGATGCCAGGGCTGCACCGGCCCGTCCAGACCCGCCACATCCATCAGCGCCGCCAAGCCTGGCCGGGTGCGGCCGCGCAGGATGGCCAGCCCCTGGCGGACGAAGGCGCGGTTGAGCCCGACCAGCGGCACCACGTCGGCAACCGTCGCCAGGGCGACCAGGTCGAGCGCGGCGAGGAGATCGGGCTCCGCACGGCCGTTGAAGAAGCCGCGCCGGCGCAGTTCGCCGCGGGTCGCGACCAGGGTGATGAAAACGACGCCGGCGGCGCAGAGATGGCCGAGGCCGGACAGATCGTCCTGCCGGTTCGGGTTGACCAGCGCCGCGACCGCAGGCAGCCGCTCGGGCGCCTGGTGATGGTCCAGCACCACGACGTCGAGCCCCAGCCGGCGCGCCTCCGCCAGGGGCTCGTGGCTGGTGGTTCCGCAATCGACGGTGACGAGCAGCGTCGCGCCCTCGCCCGCCAGCATGCCGATCGCTTCGCTGTTGGGGCCGTAGCCTTCGATCAGCCGGTCGGGGATATGAATGCGCGGCCGCGCGCCGGCCTCGCTGAGAAACCCCGCCAGCAAGGCTGCCGAGCAGGCGCCGTCGACATCGTAATCCCCGAAGATCGCGACCGCCTCGCCGCGCATCGCGGCATCGGCCAGCCTTGACGCCGCCGGCGCCATCTCGGTCAGCAGCAGAGGGTCCGGCAGCAGATCGCGCAGGCGCGGCGCGAGATAGGCCTCGGCCCCGGCAGGCTCGACGCCGCGCCCCGCCAAAATGCGCGACAGGATATCGGGAATGCCCTCGCGCTGGGACAGCGCCTCGGCGCGCCCAAGCCCGGCGGCGTCGAGCCGGTCGCGCCAGGGTCGGCCGAGGGCTGAGTGAGACACGCCGAGGAACAGGCGGTGCGGGGGCGAGATCATGCGCCACCGGTCGCCGATGAGGGGGCTGAGGTCAACCGCCGCATGGATGACGCCTCCAAATGCAGCTGCGCCAGCGACGCATTGCGTTAGCGCCTGCAACATGCCCAACGATCAAGCAATCCGCCATGCCCCACCGATGGCCGGACCGATTTTGCATATTGATTGGGCATATCCACCCGCTTTGACGTGACCAGACCCATCACGTAACGCGTGACCCGGGACAAGAATGACTAAAATCTTAAGTCATCATGCTCTGCGCGCATAACGGAACTGATTGGCGGCCTC
>JBKBRD010000406.1:0-3212 GCA_046292405.1 Allobosea sp.
GCGCCAGCGTCACCCGCATGGTCGAGGGGTTGGACATGCCGGTATTGCCGATGCCGTACCACATGCAGCCGATGCCGACGCCGCGCCGTTGCTGGCTCTCCCTCGCATTGAAGGCAGCCGCATCCGCCAGCAGCGCCTGCCAGTGCGGCCGCAGTTTTTCCAGGCATTCGGCCAGCCCGGCGCTGGCCTCCAGCACCTGCCCGCTCGGTGTGCTGTCGCCGGCGCGGATGGCGTTGAGCAGCCGGAATTCGAGACGGTCGATTCCGGCCGCCTCGGCCAGATCGTCGAACAGCGTCTCCTGCGCGATGGCCGCCTGCGGCACGCCGAAGCCGCGGAAGGCGCCCGAGGGCGGGCCGTTCGTATAGATCGCCCGCGAAAGATTGCGGACATGGGGCACCTTATAGGGGCCGGTGGCGTGGACAGGCACGCGCCCCGCCACGGTCGGCCCCCAGGAGCTATAGGCGCCGGTGTCGAAATCGCCTTCCATCGCATAGGCGACGAGCCGGCCCTGCGCATCGCAGGCCGCTTTGGCGGTGATCGCCGAAGGGTGCCGCTTGGTCGAGGACATCATCGATTCCGGCCGGCTGAAGATGCAGCGCACCGGCCGGTCCAGAACCCAGGCGGCGACCGCCAGCATGGGCTGCAGCGAAACGTCGAGCTTGCCGCCGAAACCGCCGCCGCAGGCCGAAGGCAGGATGCGGACGCTCTCCAGCGGCAGGCCGAGCACGCGCGCCACCTCGTCGCGATCCATATAGGGCGCCTGGGTGCAGGCGAAGATCTCGACGCTGTCGCCGCTGCGCCTGGCATAGCCGGCTTCCGGCTCGATATAGGCGTGCTCGACGAAACCGGTGCGGAAGGAACCGCTTGCGACATGCGCCGCCTGGGCGAAGCCCGCCTCGACGTCGCCGCGCTCGACCCGGCCGCGCGTCAGCACATTGTCAGTGGCGAAATCATGCAGCGCATAGGCGTCCGCCGCGGTCGCGGCCTCGACCCCGACGAGAGCGGGCAGGGGCTCCCAGACGATCGGAAACTCCGCCATGCTGATCGCCTCGACCGCCTCGCGCTCGCCGACGATGGCGAGCACGCATTCGCCGCGATAGCGCGTCTCGCCGGTCGAAAAGACCGGCTGGTCCTTCAGATGCGGATAGATGCCGAAGGAGTTTTCGCCGGGGACATCGCCGGCCGTGAAGATCTTGACCAGGCCGGGACGGGCCGCGACGAAGGCGTCGAGATCGCCAAGCGTAAAGCGCGCGCGCGGATGCGGGCAGCGCAGCGCGCGCAGCCAGAGCGCATCGATGGGCGCCTGATCAGCCCCATAAACCTCCGCGCCGGATAGTTTTGGCGCGCCATCGAGGCGCGAGAGCCGCGTGCCGATGGCGGGGCCGGCGATGGGCTGGGCCGCCGGCTCGCGGTCGAGGAAGCGGTGCGTATCGCGAATGGCCTCGACGATCTTCAGATAGCCGGTGCAGCGGCAGAGCACGCCGCCGAGCGCATCCAGAATCTGCGCCTCGCTGGGCTGCGGATGGCGCGCCAGCAAATCGTAGCCGGCCATCAGCATGCCCGGCGTGCAGATGCCGCATTGCGCTGCGCCGTAGAACTGGAAGGCGCGCTGCATCGCCGCGCCGAGCGCATCCTGCGCCAGCCCCTCGACGGTGGTGACCGCGAGCCCCGCGACCTGGGCGACAGGGATCAGGCAGGCGCAGGCCTGCTCGCCCTCGACCAGCACGGTGCAGGCCCCGCAATCGCCGGCGTCGCAGCCGCTCTTGGTCCCGGTCGCGCCCAGGCTGTAGCGCAGCACCTCGCTGAGCCGCGCGCCAGGCGCGTCCGAGACGGTCACAGTCTCGCCGTTCAGGCAAAAACCGATGCGGTCGGTGGCGCCGGGGCTCACCGACAAAGCGCGCTCATGTAGGTTCACGCGGCATCCTCCAGCGGAGCGGTCAGCAAGCGGGTCAGCGCGCGCCGCACCAGGGTGAGCGCGGCATCCTGGCGATAGGCGGCGCTGGCGCGGACGTCGTCAATGGGGGCGAGCCTCGCAAGATCGGCGGCGGAGACCGAGGCGGCCACAGCGGCCGAGGCCTGCTGCCCGAGCAGCCTCGCCTCGAGGTCATGCAGGCGCAGCGGCGTCGCCGAGCAGGCCCCGACTGCCAGCCGCAGATCGACGATGCGACCCCGTTCGTCCAGCGCCAGATTGGCGGCGACGGAGACGATCGAGATCACGAGATAGGCGCGCGCTCCAAGCTTCAGAAAGGTCGAACGCATGGAAGCAGGCGGAGAGGGCACATGCAGCGCCACCAGAATTTCGTCGGGCGCGAGCGCCGTCCTGCGGTTGCCCAGCACGAAATCTGAGAGCTTCAGGCGGCGCGAACCCGTGAGGTTGGCGAGTTCGACCTCCGCATCGAGCGCCAGCAGCGGCGGCACGCCATCGGCGGCCGGCGAGGCGTTGCAGAGATTGCCGCCGATGCTGGCCCGGTTTTGGATCTGCGCGCCGCCGACCTGGCGACAGGCCTGTTTCAGCGCGTCGAATGCGGCTGGCAGTTCGGCTTCCGCAAGCGTGCTCCAGCGGGTCAGGGCGCCGATGCGTATGCTGCCGCCCGACGCAGAGACGCCGTCGAGATCCGGCAGGGCGGTGAGATCGAGCACGTCCCGGTCGAGCGTCTCGAACCAGACGGCGCGGTGAGTCTGCACCGGGAAGACGTCGGTGCCGCCGGCCATGATGGCGAGCGCCGGGCCGGGGGCCGCCGCGCGCAGCGCCAGCGCGTCCTGAAGGGTCTGCGGGCGGTGATAGCGTGGCATGTCTTCGCGCGTCCCCTTTGATGAAAACGATGCTTCAGGCCAGTTCCGGCGCCAATGTCACCTTGAGCCCGTCGAGCGCGTCGGACATCAGGATCTGACAGGAGAGGCGGGAATTCGGCCTGACGTCATAAGCGTCGTCCAGCCGCTCGATCTCTTCCTCGAGCGGCGGATGCAATTTCGACAGCCAGTCCGGATCGACATAGACATGGCAGGTGGCGCAGGAGCAGGCGCCGCCGCATTCTGCCTTGATCGGCAGGCCCCAGTCGCGGATGACCTCCATCAGCCGCCAGCCCTCGAGCGCCTCGAGTTCGCGCTCCTGCCCATCGCGATCTGTCACCTTGACCATCATCAGGCGACGCCGAGCTTCTTCTGCAGCGAGGATGACGAGGTGGTGTACTGGAAGGTCAGGCGCTTGTCGG
>JBKBRD010000407.1:0-3198 GCA_046292405.1 Allobosea sp.
ACCTGATTTCAGCGCGGATCGCGAACAGAAAGGAAAGAGAGATCTATGCCAAGGCGGAACCCTGAAGGTCGGACGGATTGGGCAAAGTTGCGTGCGACGCCTGAAGCCGAAATCGAGGCGATTGCTGTGACCGATTCGGATAATCCCGCAAGCCCGAACGAGGAGTGGACCCGAATGAGCGTCGTGTTGCCGCCGCGCAAGACGCCCGTCAACGCCATGTTCGATGCCGATGTCGTCGCCTGGTTCAAGGCAGGTGGCCGAGGCTATCAAACCCGGATGAATGCGGTTCTCCGGCGTTTTATGGAGGCCCAGAGAAAAGCGGGCTGAGGCACTTGCGCCCGCCCCGTCTCACACAGAGTTTAGACGCCGCCGCGCGGCGCCAGCGCTGATCCTGTCGGATCGCAGGCGCGCTCTCAAACCGCCTTGTGCAGGCTCGCCAGCGGGAATTTCGCCACATCGGCCAGCAGTTCGACGAAGCGCTTCGCCTGCAGCGCCGCCGTCGCCTTGCCCTTCTCAGCCGTGGCGAGACTGGCGTCGCCGGCGGCGCCGGATGCGTTGACGTCCTGCGCCATCCAGGCCATGGCGTGCAACCCGGTCGGGCGCAGCCAGCGATAGGCCTCCTGCATCGCGATGGTCACCGGCTCGAAGCGGCCGGCCTTGTCCATGGCGACGAGGTCGGGCCGGAAATGCAGCATCAGCGAGGTCTCGATATCGCCGGCATGGATGCCGTGATCGGCATCGAGCGGCGCATAGAGCGCATCGGGCAGGCCGAAGCTCCGCCAGGAGGTGGTCACCGCCATCATGCCGTGGCTGACCCGCAGCTCGCGCGCGACCACCTTCATCGGGTCGATATTGCCGCCATGCGAGGTGACGATCACGAGCTTGCGCAGGCCCGCCCGCTTGACGCTCTCGCCGATCTCGATCCAGGCGCGCGTCGCCGTCTTCCAGCTCATAGTCAGCGTGCCCGGCGAATGCAGGTGCTCGTTCGACTTGCAGACCGCCATGGTCGGCAGCACCAGCACGTCGAGCTCGGCCGAGACCTGCGGCATCGCTTCCGCCAGCATCGCGTTCATGATCACCGTATCGACGGACACCGGCAGATGCGGGCCATGCTGCTCGATCGCCGCCAGCGGCAGCACCGCGACGGTCCGATCGGCCGAGAGCCCCTCGAAATCCGTGGTCTTGAGGTCGCCCCAGAAGCGCGCAGTCATGAAAAATATCCTCTCGTCCTGAAAACGGCGTCGCTCCGGCAGCGTGGAGCGATCACTCGGCGGCTTCGGCCGTCTTGGCTTCCCAGCCCAGCAGCTTGCCGGGGTTCATCAGCCCCAGCGGATCGGCCAGGCGCTTGAACTCGGGCTGCGGCGCGTCGATCTGCTTCCAGCCGGCATTGTTGAGCACCCAGCTATGCGGGTTCGAGACCTGAATGCCGCCGGCCTCCGCCTGCGCCATGATCTCGTGCAGCCGCTCGGGCGTGGTGAAACGCACCAGCGGCAGGCTGGAATGATAGACCTTGCCCTGCCGGCGCTGGAATTCGATGTGGAACAGCACGTCTTCGTGAAACTGCTTCTCGGCCCATTCCAGCAAAGCCAGATTGCGCTCCGGCGGAAAGCGCAGCTGCAGATAGGTGATGCCGGGATCGACTTTCAGCGCATGCAGGGTGGTGTGGTTCCAGGTGTATTCGTAGAGCGGCCCCGGCGCGCCCTTTTCGCGTTGCTCGCCGAAAGCGGCTGCGCGCGCCTCGGCCGCGCCGCGGCTGAAGGTCACCGCTCCCCCCATCTTGGCGACCAGCCGGTCGAGTTCGTCGCCCTGGGGCTCCGACACCATCAGGATGGCGAAGGCCTTGTTCTCGCCGAGCCATGGCGCGAGCCGGCGTAGATAGGGCGCGATGCGGGGATCGTGGATGCTGACGAGTTTCTTGGCGATGCCGTCGCACTCGGTGAAGGCCTGGCCGAATTCCGCCGCCTGTTTCAGGCTGTCGAAGGTCGCGATGCGCTCGGCCCAGGCATGGGCGGGGGCGAGCGGAACCTCGACTTCGGTGATGACGCCGTTGACGCCATAGGCGTGCATGACCTTGAGGATGTCGGGACCGCGCAGCTCGATCAGTCGCGGTTCGGGCTCGACCGTCATCACCTCGACCGCGATGACGGCGCCGAGATTGTCGATCTGTCCCCAGGTGCATGAGCCTGCGCCCGCCGCCCCGCCGGCGACGAAGCCGCCGATCGTCGCCTGGGCGCGGGTCGAGGGATGCATCCGCAATTCCTGGCCCTGCGCGGCCAAGGCCTTGTCGATGTCGAGCATATTGGCGCCCGCCTCGAAGCGGCCCGCCCCCAGCACGGTCGAGACGACCCGGTTGATCCGCGTCATATTGACCACGACCCCGCCTTCGAGCGGCACGGCCTGGCCGTAATTGCCGGTGCCGCCGCCGCGGACGGTGACCGGCACGCGATGGCGCGCGCAGGCCGAGGCGACGCGGCGCAGCTCCGCCTTGTCGCGCGGCAGCACGACCAGCTCGGCCTGCTTGCCTTCGAGATCCGGCTTCAGGATCGGCGAAAACCAGAAAAAGTCGCGGCTGTTCATGCGCAGCGACGGCGCATCCTCATAGAGCGTGAGGTCAGCGAGCTCGGCGCGCAGCGCCGCAAGGGCAGGGTGTGTCATGCGAATTCCAGGTCAGAGCTGAAACACCTTACCCCGCCCATGCATGGAAGTAAGCCGCAGCCGCGCAGGGCAGCTTTCAGTTTTTGAGCTGCCCGTAAAACAGGCAGATGCGCGTTCTCTGTGCGAAAGCGCGTCATCGTGCATTTTCAGCCTTGGCTTTCGCGTGGCATACATGTTGCTCGCCCGCGGCCGGAGCCGGCATCGGCCGAGCGTTTCAGGGGAGGTTGCCTTAAATGACCATGAAATATCGCATCAGCCGGCGCGCGGCGCTGGGCCTGCTTGGCGGGTCTGCCGCCTCGGTGCTGGTTCCCGTGCCCGGCGCCCGCGTCAGCGCGCAAACGCTCGACAAGGTCAGCTACCAGACCAATTGGCGCGCCCAGGCGGAGCATGGCGGCTTCTATTACGCAGCCGTGAACGGCATCTACAAGAAATACGGCATCGACGCCGAAATCCGCCCCGGCGGGCCGCAGCAAAACCCGTCGCAGCTGCTGCTCGGCGGCCGGGTCGACATGATCATGTCGAACTCTTTCGAGGCGATCCGCT
>JBKBRD010000408.1:0-3193 GCA_046292405.1 Allobosea sp.
ACGTCACGCCACACCGACGGAGGTTCAGATGCTCAACGCTCTCGTCATTTCACCCGCCCAGATCGCTCCCGCGGTCGCCCTGCGCGGCTATGTCGAACCGGTCAGGCCCGCGCCCGAGGCTTCGGCGCTCGGCGCCACCCGCTCCTTCCGCAAGGACGAGGAGATCTTCGGCGAAGGCGACTGCGCCACCAGCTTCTACAAGGTCGTGACGGGCGCGGTGCGGACCTCCAAGCTGCTGTGCGACGGCCGCCGCCAGATCGACGCCTTTCACCTTCCCGGCGATATTTTCGGGATCGAGACCGGCGACGCGCATCGCTTCAGCGCCGAGGCGCTGGGCGATGTCACCGCAGTCTCCTACCGCCGCTGCAGCCTGGATCTGCTGGGCGCCAGCGACAGCGCCTTTTCCCGCCAGATCATCGCCGCCATGATGCGCTCGCTCGAACGCGCCCAGAACCACATGCTGCTGCTCGGCCGCAAGAGCGCGGTCGAGAAGGTCGCGAGCTTTCTCCTCGACATCGCCGAGCGTGCGGCCGACCACGGCCATGTCGAATTGCCGATGTCGCGGGTCGATATCGCCGACCATCTCGGCCTGACGGTCGAGACCGTCTCGCGCTCCCTGACCGGGCTGGAGCGCAGGAACATCATCGCGCTGCCCGCCCATCGCCGCTCGATCGTGCTGCGCGACCGGGCGGCCCTGCGTCGGCTGGAAGCGTGAGCCTCAGCGGTTGAGCCGGACCTGCCCGGCGAGGCTGGTGTCGTAGCCACTGAGAATTTCAGCGTGCCGGTGGAACTCCGGCTCCCGCATCAGACCGAAAAGCCTTTGCGGGCCGGGCTCGAAATAGGTGCGGCGGCGCAGCGCCAGATCGAAGCGCTCCCACGCCAGCGGCACGAAGCCAAGCCCATTGCCGGTGGCGACGGCGCGCGTCGCCACGCCGCAATCGATCTCGCCGGCCCGGATCGCGAAGGCGAGGTCCTGCCCCGTCGCATAGTCGCCGACTCCAGCCAGGTCCGTATCGGCCAGCCCGTCCCGGGCGAGCAGGGCCGTCAGCAGCATCTGCGCGCCGGCGCCGGATTGGCGCAACCCGAACCGCGCCTTGCGCTTGGCCGCCTCGACGAGATCCGCCAGGCCGAGAGGGTTGCCGGGCACCGTCACCAGCCCCTGCTCGCGCCGGGCAAAACCGATCACCACCGCATCCTTCAGACGCTGCGCGCCCATGATCGCGGCCGCATTGTCGGCTTCCTCCGGCAATGAGCCGCCATGCATGTGGATGGCGGCCATCGCGATCTCGTTGCGCTCCAGCCGGCCGATCCCTGCCGCGGAGCCCTCGCTGAGCAGGGCGAGCCCGCAATCGGAGCGGCGCGCCGCCCATTCCAGCAGCGGGTCGTGGCTGCCGCCGATGATCGGCGGCGCCGGCGCGGGCCGATACCCGTCGGGCTGCGCCAGCCCTGCCTCGATCCAGCGGTCGAGCGCCGCGCGCGGGAACAGCCATTTCCCCGTGGCCTTGGAGCAGGGCACCGCGCCATGCGCCACCAGCTCGTAGAGCTTGCGCTCCTTGATGCCGAGATAGGCCGCTGCCTCCTCCGTGCTCAAATAGACCGTGCTGTCGTTCATCTGCATAAGGCTGCATTTTTTCCAGACTTGAAGCGTTCTAGCCGTTTACCGTAAGAACCTCAACGCAAAGCGCGGACTTATGGGGTCAATGGACGTTTCTTCAGCCTTTGCAGCGGCCTTCGCGCTGATCGTCGGCCTCGATCCGCAATTTCTGCAGATCGTCGGATTGTCGCTGTCGGTGACGCTGACGGCCGTGGCGCTGGCGGCGTTGATCGGCCTGCCGCTCGGGGCCTGGCTGGCGCTGGCGCGGTTCCCCGGGCGCGCGGCGCTGATCGTGCTGATCAATGGGCTGATGGGGCTGCCGCCCGTCGTCGCCGGACTGATCATCTTCCTGCTCCTGTCCCGCTCCGGCCCGCTGGGAAGCCTCGGCCTGCTGTTCACGCCCTCCGCCATGGTGGCGGCGCAGACGCTGCTGGTTCTGCCGATCGTCGTCGCGCTCACCCGCAGCACGATCGAGGAGCTGTGGAACGAATATCGCGAGCATCTCACCTCGATCGGTCTGAGCGGATTTCGCTCCATCCCGACCTTGCTCTGGGACGGGCGGTTTGCGCTCGCGACCGGCCTGTTGGCGGGGTTCGGCCGCGCCAGCGCCGAGGTCGGCGCCGTGCTCATCGTCGGCGGCAACATCGCCGGCTTCACCCGGACCATGACAACCTCGATCGCACTGGAGACCTCGAAGGGCGATCTGCCGCTGGCTCTGGGGCTGGGGCTCGTCCTGATCACGCTGACCCTCGCCATCAATGCGGTGGCCTATGGCGCGAGCCGCATCGGCGCGCGTTTCGCAGGATGATCCGGATGCGCGCCGCCACCTCCATCCTGCCGCTGACGGTCGAGGGGCTGAGCTTCGCGGTCGATGGCCGCAAGCTGCTCGACGGCCTGAGCTTCACCCTGCCCCAGGGTGGCGTCACCGCCATCATCGGCCCCAACGGCGCGGGAAAATCGCTGACGCTGCGGCTCTGCCACGGGCTGCTCGCTCCCACGTCGGGGCGTGCGTCGTGGAGCCTCGAAGCGGGCGCGATGGCGGGCCGCAGGCGTCACGCCATGGTGTTTCAGCGCCCGGTGATGCTGCGCCGCTCGGGGCGGGCGAATATCTCCCATGCCATCGCCGCGGCCGGCTTTGGCGCTGTCGCGGATCGGACCGAGGCCGCCCTCGCCCGGTTCGGGCTCGGACCGCTGGCCGAGCGGCCGGCGCGCATGCTGTCGGGCGGCGAGCAGCAGCGCCTGGCCCTGGCGCGCGCCTGGGCGCTGGAGCCGGAGGTGCTGTTCCTGGACGAGCCTTCATCGCATCTGGACCATGGCGCAACGCGCCAGATCGAGGCGATCATCGCCGATCTCGCCGCCGAGGGCCTGACGATCCTGATGACCACCCATGATTTCAGCCAGGCCCGGCGGCTGGCGCAGCGGGTTCTGTTCCTGCACCGCGGCCGGTTGGTCGAGGATGCGCAGACCGAAAGCTTCTTTTCAGCCCCGGCGACGCCGGAAGCGCGCGCCTTCATCGCCGGAGACTTGCTCTGGTGATTGCCGCCATCGTCACAACCGGAGAGACGCCATGACCGACCGCAGACAAATCCTCGCGCTCGC
>JBKBRD010000409.1:0-3191 GCA_046292405.1 Allobosea sp.
CGAGCACGCCGTTCTTGCCGAGACGATGATCGAGCTGCACAGCCCGGACCGCCTGGCGCAGCTTGGCCGCCAGCGAACGCTCCTCGCGCGGTTCGAGCAGGCGCGCCACCTGCATGCTCAGCGTCGAGCCGCCCGAGACGATGCGGCCGCTCAGCGCCATCTGCCCGGCGGCGCGCAGCAGCCCGAGCGGATCGACGCCGGGATGGCTGTCGAAGCGCTTGTCTTCATAGACCTTGAGCATGGCGAGATAGCGCGGATCGACATCGCCGGTCCCGACCGGCAGTTTCCAGCGCCCGTCCTGGGTCAGGAAGGGTCGCAGCAGCCTGCCTTCCCGGTCCAGAACCACGGTCGAGCGGTCCTGTGCGGCGGCGAGGTCGAGCGGCGGCAGCGCGGCGGCGTAAAGCAGCGTCGCCCCCGTCGCGGCCGCAGCGACAGCCAGGGCCGCGAGAGCCACCATCCGCAACCTGCGCCGGCCCGTGCCCGCCGCGCTCATAACGGTCTCACCTGGCCGAGCTGATATCGACCGTGCCGAAGGCAGTGCGGCCGAAGCGGTCGGGCCGGTACATGTCCTCGATCACGGCGGCCGGCTGGACATAGCGGCCGGGCGAAACGGCGCGGGCGATATAGGCGACGGTGAAGGCGAGTTTCTGCTCCTTGCCGCCGCTGCGCTCGAAGGCGGCGACATAGCGGTCGTCGCGCGCTTCGGTGTGCACCGGCGGCACCTCCTGCTTCAGCCAGTCCAGCCCGGCGACTGAGGCGCCCTCGGTCAGGTTGGCGTTCTCGATCTCCAGCCCGGCGGGCACGGGGTCGACCAGCAGCAGCCGGCCGAAGCGCGGCGCGGCCTCCGTTACGTTCAGCGCCACGACATAGCGTTCGTTCTGCCGCAGCCGCGCCGGGTCGGCGCGCTCGCCCTTCATCGTGTAGATGACGCGCTCCAGGTCAAAGCCCTGGTTCAACGCCGGTTCAGCCCCGGTCGGAATGCCCGAGACGGTGATCACCGCCTGGGCGGCGGCGGCGCCGGGGTTGGCGACCGTCAGCGACCTGGCCTCGAGCGCCTGCGCCGGAAGCGTGCGGTAAAGCGGGCCCTTGCGCTCCGTCCCGTCGACGATCAGGCTCATGCCTTCGGCGTCCTTGGCCATCGCCTGGGCCGCCACCACCATCCACATCTGCTCCTGCGTCGAGGTATGGCGCGCTGCGTTGCGGGCATTGTCGACGATCGCCGCGGCGCGCGCGATGTCGGCGCGCTCGCCATTGCTTTCGGCGATCAGCGCCAGCAGCCCGGAGCCGTCGCGCAGGCGCGTGCCGTAATCGGGCCGCGAGAGCCCGTCGTCACGCGTCTCCTGCAGGCTGGCCAGGGCGCTGGTGAAGGCGGCGCGGCCGCGTGTGCGGTCGCCGAGCAGCGACAGCGCCGCGCCGATCTGGCCGCGGGCCAGCGCCGTGTCGAATTCGGCGAGCTTGTTGTCGGCGAGATAGCGCAGATCGCCCATCACCGGCCGGCCGTTGCGGGCAAGCACGTAGAGCGCATAGGCGATGCCGGCGGCCTCTTCCTTGACGATCTCGCTGGTGTTGACGACCTGGTTGCGCAGCCGGTCGAGCGCCAGATTGAAAGCCAGGGCCGGCACCGCGAACTGGCGCTCGCGCGCCCTGGTCAGGAAGTCCGCGACGAAGGCGTCGAGCCAGAGATCCTCGCCGCCGACGCTCCAGAGGCCAAAGGAGCCATTGGCGCCCTGGCGCGACAGCACCCGCTCGATGGCGGCGTTGACGCGCTCGTCGGCATTGCCGTCGAGATCGAGATTCTCGAGCGAGGCCAGGCGATTGACGTGCAGCAGCGGCAGCGCGCGGCTGACCGTCTGCTCCGTGCAGCCATAGGGGTAGCGGTCGAGCGCCTTGAGCAGAGCGGGCACGTCGAGCGCCGCCAGCGGCGAGATGGAGACCGAGACCTGCCCCGAACCGGGCACCAGATCGGCCAGGAGATCGGCCGAGACCGTGATCGTGCCGCCATTGCCGGGGATCGGCCGGACGATGCGGCGGGCGATGGTGTTGGCGGAAGGCTGGACGCGCACGGCGAGGTTCTGGCTGGTCCCGACGCCGCCCGGCCCGGTGATGCGGACATCGAATTCGGCGCGGCCGAGGCCGGCGGCGGTGACCGGGATGGTCATCTGGCTCTTGGCGCCGGCGGCGAGCTGGAGGGTGCGGCGGGTGGCGTCGGCTGCGACCAGCACCGGCCCGCGCACGTCGAGATCGACCAGATAGGCCCCGGCCGGCCCCTCGACATTGTCGATGGCGAGATGGAAGCGCGACTGGTCGCCAATGGCGAGGAAGCGCGGCAGCGTCGCCTGCGCCACCACCTGGTCGCGCACGATGACGTCGGCGCTGGCCTGGCCGGTGCGGCCGGCCGACCAGGCGACAGCCATCACCCGCACAGTGCCGTTGAAGGCGGGGAGGTCGAAGTTGACCCGGGCCGTGCCGTCAGCCCCGATTTTCACGACGCCCGAATAGCGGGCGACCGGCTCCTGCGTCGGCTTTTCGCCGGCGAGCGGGGCGGCGCCGTCGCCGCCGGTGCGGATGGCGCCGCGCGCGCCCTGCATGCCGTCGATCAGGAAGCCGTAGAGATCGCGCAGCTCATGGCCGATCTGGCGCTGGCCGAAGAAGAACTGGCTCGGATTTGGGCTCTCGTAGCGGGTGAGGTTGAGGATGCCGACGTCGACGGCGGCGACCGTGACGAAGGCGTCCTCGCCCGGCTGCGCGCCGGCGACCTTGAGCGGCAGCGTCAGCGTCGAAAGCGGGCGCACCAGAGGCGGCGCGCCGAGATCGATCGCCAGCGTCCGGCTGTCGCGGCCGATCGCGAACCAGGACAGGCCGATGGCGCGGCCCGGCGCACGCTGGGCGGCCGCATCCATCGGGCGATGCGCCAGCACGACCAGATAGGCGCTCGCGCCCCATTCGGCCTTGACCGGGATGGTGGCCGTCGCGCCGCCCTCGGCGACGTCGATGGTGCGGATCTCGTTGACGCGGTCGCTGATCACCGCGAGCGTCGCCTTGCCGGCAAAGCGCGGAGCGAGCCGGACCTGCAGGCTCTCGCCATCGGCATAGGCCTGCTTGTCCAAGGCGACATCGAGCACATCGGGCGTGTCGGCCGTCTTGTCGGTCTCGTAGCCGACGCTGAAGCTCACCGAGGTTTCGGTGGCGTC
>JBKBRD010000410.1:0-3175 GCA_046292405.1 Allobosea sp.
GGGCAGCACGCCGCCTGCGGCGATGTTGGCGTTCTTCAACAGGTCGTAAGCGACGAACTTGTCGTTCGATGTCGCCTCCGGATCGTCCAGGATCTTCGCCAGTTGGGCGAGATGGCCGGGACGCAGCAAATGGTTGATGTCGATGAAAGCCTGCTCGCTCAACCGGCGGATCGCCTCGCGGGAGACGGTCAGCACCTCCTGGTCGCCGAGCTTCTGCACCGAAACGCCCTCGGAGCCGAGCTTGCGGTAGGGGGTCGCATCCTCGCCGAGCGGGAAGAGTTCGACATGCTGATAGGCCATGGACAGCGGCTCCGGGGCAGAAGGGCGCGCCTGCCGCCCCGCAGGGCCGGGAGGCGCCGTCGCGGCGTCATAGCCTCTCGGGAGGAACTGTCCAAGCCCAGGCTGGAACCGATCGAGAGTGGCGCGCGCTTCAGGCCGCCTTGGCGGCCGATTCGGCGAGGATGGCGTAGATCGCGGCGGGATCGCGGGTATGGCGAACCTGGTCGAGCACAGCCTGGTTGCGCAGCACCCGCGCGACACGCGCCAGCGCCTTGAGATGGTCGGCGCCCGCCCCTTCCGGCGCGATCAGCACGAAGATGATGTCGACCGGTTGCCCGTCCAGCGCCTCGAACTCGATCGGCTTTTCGGCCCGCGCGAACAGGCCGACCAGCCGGTCGATGCCGACCATGCGGCCATGGGGAATGGCGATGCCGTCGCCGATGCCGGTGGAGCCGAGGCGCTCGCGCTGCAGCAGCGATTCGAACAGTTCGCGCTCGGGGAGCCCGGTGAGCTGCGCTGCATGCTGGGACAGCTCGTGCAGCGCCTGTTTCTTGCTGTTTGCCCGCAGCGGCGACACGATGGCGGCAGGCGTCAGGAGATCGATCAGCGTCATGCGCCAGTCCATGCATGTCCCGTGCCGGCCAAACGACTCGGCACGGTTCAACCGTGGTAATCGGCGAGTACGACGCCGATCTTATGAAAGCGACGCCGGCGGATCGATCCACCCGATATTGCCGTCGCGCCGGCGGTATACGATGTTAACCCGCCCATGACCAGCGTGGCGGAAGACGATGACCGGCGCGCCCGTCAGATCCAGCTCGGCAACCGCGTCGCTCACGGTGAGATTATGCAGGGATTTGGTCGATTCGGCCACAATAACCGGGTTGTCGCCCTGGCCCGCCGCGTCCAGCTCCTCAAGCTCGTCATCAGGAGCCGCAATCACATAGCTGGGGATTTCGATGGCGGGCTCGCGGCCATTGGCGGCGGAGCGGTCCTTCAGCCGGCGCTTGTAGCGTCGCAGGCGCTTCTCGATACGCTCGGCCATCTTGTCGAGGCTCGCATAGGCGTCATGCGCCGTCCCCGAGGCTTCCAGGGTGATTCCCGATGAGAGATGCAGCACGCCATCGGTCTTGAACGCGGTGCCGTCCTTCCCGACCGTGACATGGCCCTGATAGCCGCCTTCGTAATATTTGCTCAGCGCAGCGGCGACGCGGGCTTCGGCCTGGCCGCGAAGGGCCTCGCCGACATCGAGGTTCTTGCCGGAGATCCGCAAGCTCATGGAGTGTTACCCCTCATTTGCCATGGCCAGTGAACGGCCATGTATCGGAGCTAAGAACTGGCCCCCTGCCCTGTCAATGAGGCGGGCGACATTCATTTAACGCCGGCTCATAGTCCGCCTGTCGGAACATCTCCCCTTTGGTCAACGGACATGTTTTGAACGCATTGGCGGGGCCAACTCGCGCCGAGGCGCTGCGCATCAGCGCGCTGTTCGCGCGCGCGGCGGCCGAGCGACCTTTCAGCGGCTGCCCATCGCCATCGCGACCTTTTCGCGGCGACGCTCCATCGAGGAGGGAATGCGCAGGGATTCCCGGTATTTCGCCACGGTGCGGCGGGCGATCTCGATGCCGCTGGATTTCAGCCTGGCGACGATCGCGTCATCCGACAGAACCTCGCTCGGCGCTTCCTCGTCGATCATCTGCTTGATGCGGAAGCGCACCGCCTCGGCCGAATGCGCCTCGCCATAGCCGGTGGCGGCGATGGCGGCCGAGAAGAAGTATTTCATCTCGAAGACGCCGCGGGCGCAGGTCAGATATTTGTTGGAGGTGACGCGCGAGACCGTCGATTCATGCATGCCGATCGCATCCGCGACGGTCTTGAGGTTGAGCGGGCGCAGATGCTCGACGCCATGGGCGAAGAAGCCGTCCTGCTGACGCACGATCTCGCTTGCGACCTTCAGGATGGTGCGCGCCCGTTGTTCGAGCGAGCGGGTGAGCCAGTTCGCCGTCTGCAGGCATTCGGCAATGAAGGCCTTGTCCTCGTCATTGCGCGCCGCCCGCGAGACGCGGGCATGGTAGGTCTGGTTGACCAGCACGCGCGGCAAGGTGTCGGGGTTGAGATCGACCAGCCATGAGCCGTCCGGCGCGGCGCGGATGAAGACGTCGGGCACCACCGTCTCCGCCGCCGAGCCGCCGAAGCCGCGCCCGGGCTTGGGATCCAGTCGCCGGATCTCGGCGACCATATCGGCGATATCCTCGTCGTCGACGCCGCAGACGCGCTTCAACCCGGTGAAATCGCGCTTGGCGACGAGGTGCAGATTCGCCAACAGCGCCTGCATGGCGGGATCTAAGCGGTCGCGGTCGCGCAGCTGGATCGACAGGCACTCGCAGACGTCGCGGGCGGCGATGCCGGAGGGATCGAAGCCCTGCACGACGCCCAGCACCTGCTCAACCCTGGCCGGCGCGACGCCCAGCCGCGAGGCGATGTCGGCGACCGGCTCCGACAGGTAGCCGGCCTCGTCGACGGCGTCGATCAGATGGCGTCCGATCAACCGGTCGGCGGGATCGGTGACAGCCATGTCGAGTTGCTGGCTGAGATGGTCGTGCAGCGACGTCTCCGCCGTCAGGCCGCTCTCGAAACCGTCCGGCCCCTCCTCGAACGAACCGCCAGCCCCGCCATAGGAGCCGCCGACGATGGGCAGGCTGTCGGCGCCGCGCGTGTCGAGCCTGGCCACGCTCGGCTGCTCGCCCTGGAAGACGTTGTCCAGCCCCGTCCCGAGCCGGTTTTCCATGCCTTCCTGCGTGTTGAGGCTTTCGGCCCTGGCGTAGCTCTCGGGATCGGCGGCAAGCGGCCCGTCCCCTGCGTTGCCGAGCTGGATCGGGCCATCGGTCGCCTCGTC
>JBKBRD010000411.1:0-925 GCA_046292405.1 Allobosea sp.
TGGCCCCCTGAGAGTTCGCGCGGCCAGCGCGTCTCATAGCCGCCGAGCCCGACCCGGACCAGGGCGTTGGCGACGAGCCCCTCGCGCGCGAAAGCGCTGAGATGCGACAGGCCGAAGGCGACATTGTCGGCGACGCTGAGCCAGGGGAACAGGCGCGGCTCCTGGAAGATCACCCCGACATCGGCGCGCGGCTCCGTGATCGCCTCGCCTTCGAGCCGAATGCGGCCGGCGCTGGGCTGGTCGAGCCCTGCGACCAGACGCAGCAATGTGGTCTTGCCGCAGCCGGAGCCGCCGACAAGCGCGAGGATTTCGCCCGCCCCGACCGAAACGGTGACATCGGCCAAGGCCTGCGTGCCGTCGGCATAGGTCTTCGACAGGTTTTCGAAGCTCAACATCGAGCGACTTTCAGAGCTTGCTGCGGCCCAGATCCTGCCAGGCCAGGAAGGGGCGCGTGAGGGCGAGAAGCAGCCCGTCCGCCAGCTTGCCGAGCACGGCAAAGGCGATGATGGCCGCGATGATGGCGTCGGGGCGACCGAGCTGCTGGCCGTCCACGAGCAGATAGCCCAGCCCCTCGCTCGCGCCCATGATCTCGGCGGCGACGACGAACATGAAGCCGAGGCCGAGGCCCGAGCGCAGCGCCGTGAACCAGGCCGGCAGGATCGCCGGCAGCAGCACGCGCCGGACCATGGCCAGACGCGAGAGCCGGAAGACGCGGCCGACCTCGATGATCTTGCGGTCGATATCCTGAATCGCCGCCGCCACGCCCAGATAGACCGGGAAGAAGACGCCGACTGCGATGAGCGCGACTTTCGAGGCTTCGAAGATGCCGAACCACAGGATGAACAGCGGCACCCAGGCGATGGAGGGGATGGCGCGCAGCGCCTGCAGCGTCGGATCGAGCAGGCCGCGCGCCAGCGGCAATGAG
>JBKBRD010000411.1:988-3169 GCA_046292405.1 Allobosea sp.
CAAAGCGTCGCCAGCGCATGGGTCGCCAGTTCACCGGAGGCGGCGAGGCTCCAGAGCGTCCGGCCAACGACGCTGGGCGGCGGCATCAGCCTGGCGTTGACCAGCCCGCCATGGGCAAGCCCCTCCCACAACGCCGCCAGGGCGAAAGGCAGGAGCAGACCGGCGAGGCCGATCCGCCGCGTCCCGGCCCCTGGGGCGCCGCGCGCCGCCCCCTCGCCTGCTCCGCTGTCGGCAACGCTCATCCCGGTTCAGCCGGCGCCTGCCGCGGATCAGTTGGCGGCGGCGGCGAAGCGCCGGTCGAGCAGCGCATCGACGGCCGCCTTGACATCGACGGTCGCCGGCAGAACCCCGGCCTCCTTCAGCGCCAGCCCGGCGGCGAGGATGGTGTCGGCCTGCGCCTGGCCGACGCTGGAATGGGTCAGCTCGGTGCGCGTCAGCTGGCGCTCGATCACGGCGTCGGACAGGCGGGTGTAGCTCACGAGGATCTTCTTCAGCTCCTCGGGATTGGCCAGCGCGAAGCTGCGCGCCTCCTCATAAGCGGCGATGACCTTGCGCACGAGTTGGGGATTGTCGGCAGCGAACGCCTCGCGGACGTTGAGGACGCCCCAGGTGTTGTCTTCCGCCTTGCGATGGAACAGCTTCGCGCCGCTCTCGACCTCTGCGGCGGCCATCAGCGGGTCGAGCCCCGCCCAGGCGTCGACATCGCCGCGCTCCAGCGCCGTGCGGCCGTCGGCGTGCTGCAGCAGCACGAGTTTGACGTCCTTTTCGCTCAAACCGGCCTCGGCCAAGGCGCGCACCAGGAAGATGTGCGGGTCGGTGCCGCGCGTGACGGCGACGCGCCTGCCCTTGAGATCGGCGACCTTGCCGATCTCGCTGCCGGCGCCGGTCACCAGCGCCGTCCATTCCGGCCGCGAATAGACATAGATCGACTTGATCGGATTTCCGTTGATCTTGCCGATCAGCGCGGCGGCGCCGGCGGTCGAGCCAAAATCGAGCGAGCCGGCGCTCAGAAATTCCAGCGCCTTGTTCGAGCCGGCGGACTGGACCCAGCGCAGCTTGACGCCATCGGCGGCCAGCGCCTTTTCCAGGATGCCGCGCTCCTTCAAGACCAGGCTGACCGGGTTGTAGGTCGCGAAATCGACCCGGATTTCCTTGGGCGCCTGCGCCAGCGAGGCGCCGCCATGGAACGAAAGGCTCGCCGCGGCGGCAATGGCGAGGGCGAAGCGGCGTGTGACGGTCTTCATGACGGATCATCCCCAATCTGCGAGGGGATCGGAACGGTCATCCGCATCCCCGCTTTAGCTGCACTTGTTTCGCGCCCGCAAGCTGAAGCTCAAATCGGCGCGTATCCGTCGTATAGGTCCATTCGTTCTGTATGTCAAACAACACAGTTTTGAGACGGTGACTTTTATAAACACATATTATTCTGTGTAATTTATTCGGTTCACGCAACCCCGCGCCGTGTTAGGAGCGCTGGATCAGCTGGCCGAGAGCGGGGCGCCACCTTTCGTGTCTTTCGTTGCAGATTTGCCGCAAATTCCGTTGCAGGACGTGCTGGACAAGCCGGCGCAGGCCGTGGCGCGCGTCGTTTCCGCGGTCGTTGGGCGGCCCTCGGTGGAGCTGCGCCCGGCGCTCGTCGCGTTTCTGCGCGGCGTCCTCGACCAGGGCCATGACTCGGCGCGAGAGATCCTGCGCGGGCCGCGCAACGGACTGGCCTGCGCGACGCGCATTTCCAATGTGATGGACGCGATCGTCAACTGCCTGCATGTCGCGGCGGTGACGCATTTCTATCCGGCCGAGAACCCGTCCACCTCCGAACGGATCGCGGTCGTAGCGGTCGGCGGCTATGGCCGCGGCACGCTGGCGCCGGGCTCGGATGTCGACCTGCTGTTTCTGTTCCCGCACAAGCAATCGGCCTGGGGCGAAAGCGTGGTCGAGGCCATGCTCTACCCGCTCTGGGATTTGAAGCTGAAGGTCGGCCATTCCGTCCGCTCAATCGACGATTGCGTGCGCGAGGCGCGCGCCGACATGACGATCCGCACAGCGCTTCTGGAAGCGCGCTTCCTCACCGGCGACCGGGCGCTGTTCACCGAGATGGTGCGTCGCTATCAGGCCGAGGTGGTGGAGGGCAGCGCCCAGGCCTTCACCGAGGCGAAGCTCGCCGAGCGCGAGACGCGCGTG
>JBKBRD010000412.1:0-3166 GCA_046292405.1 Allobosea sp.
TCGGCCGGGCGGGCGTCGACCACCTGATAGGGGCCGCTGGCCAGCGCGCGTGCGACATCGTCGGCGTCGACGACGGCCGAATGGTCGAGGCGCGCGGTGAAGCTGCGGGCGGAGCGGGCGCGAGGCGGCCCTTCCTCGACAGGGCGCCCTTCAGCCTGCCATTTCGGGAATCCGCCCTCGAGAATGACCACGTCCTTGGCGCCGAAGGTCTTGAAGGTCCAGCGCACGCGCGGGGCCGAGAACAGGCCGAGCCCGTCATAGACGACGATGCGCATGCCGTCGCCGATGCCCATTGCGCCCACCGCCGCGGCAAAGGCCTCGGGCCGCGGCAGCATGTGAGGCAGGGTGGAGGCGGCGTCCTTCACCGCATCGATATCGAAGCGCAGCGCGCCGGGAATGCGCCGCTCCGCATAGTCGGCATGGGGGTCGCGATTGTGCACGGGCAGATACCAGGAGCCGTCGACCACCACGACATCGGGGGCGTTCAGCCGCTCGGCCAGCCATTCGGTCGAAACGAAGACATCATCGTAAGCCATTGAAGCAGATCCTCCCTTGGCCGCTCTGCGGCGGCCCTGATGCTCAGACGAGCGCGATCCGGACGCGCCGGTTCTGCTTGCCCTTTTTCTCGATATCTGTGACGGCGACAAGGCCGATCTCGGCGGTGTTGCGCACATGGGTGCCGCCGCAGGGCTGCAGATCGATGTCGCCGATCGCCACCAGGCGCACCCGGCCGGAGCCGCGCGGCGGCTTGACCGACATGGTCTTCACCAGGCCGGGATTGGCGTCGAGCTCCTCGTCGGTGATCCAGCGCTCGCTCACCTCGGCATGGCGCGCGATCAGCGCATTCAGCGCCTCGTCGATCGCGGCCTTGTCGAGCCCGCCTTCGGGGATGTCGAAATCGAGCCGGCCCTCGCCATCGCCGATCGAGCCGCCGGTGACGGGATAGGCCAGAACGACGCTGAGCAGATGCAGCGCCGTGTGGATGCGCATGCGCCGCAGCCGCTTCTCCCAGTCGAGGGAGGCGACCACGGTATCGCCCGGCTGCGGCAGCGCCTGGCCCTCGGCGGGAATATGCAGCACGCGGCTCTTATCCTCGGGATCGTAGATCGTGTTGGCGATTGCGATGCGGCTGCCGTCGCCGCGCTCGAGCGTGCCGGTATCGCCGGGCTGGCCGCCGCCGGTGGCGTAGAACACGGTGCGGTCGAGCAGAATCGCGCCGCGCTCGGTCACGGCCTCGACATGAGCCTGCGTCTGGGCCAGATAGGCGTCCTGGCGGAACAGAAGTTCGGTCGGCATGGTCCTCGGCAGCCTCTCGCTTTCGGTGTTTGCTGAGGTGGAGAGTGCACGGTTCCGGCGGCCGGCGCCACAGGGCGGCACGGCGGCGGCGACGTTTTGACCGCTTTGGCGCGGGCGCAGTTGCAGCTAAATTCTCCTCGCGCAGAATTGATCCGATTCCAATCGGGCGACGTAGAACTGACAGGACGGGCTGACAGGAAGCCGCGTCGGCAAAAAGGACAGATTGTCTTGATCCTGAACCAGGCGGACTCATCCCAGGCCAAACCGCTCGACGCGCTTCTCGCCAGCTATGCCGCTGGCGGGCTGAACGCGCCGCTGCACGCGCTGGTCGGCTCTCATCTCGCCATGTCCGGTCAGAACCGCGCCTTCGTCGCGGCGATGGAGGAGTTGGCGAGCCGCGGCGTCATGGAGGCGCCGCCGCAGCCGCTGTCGACGCGGGATGCGATGCTGGCGCGCATTTTTGGCGCGCCGGCCGATCAGCCAAGCGCTACGGCCGCATTGTCGGCCGATCCGATCTTCCCGCTGCCGCTGCAGCACTTTGTCGGCCGGACGTCGCAGGACGTGCCCTGGCGCTTCAAGCTGCCCGGCATCAAGGAGTACAAGATCGCCGAGACCGAGGCGGGCGAGGCGGTGCTGTACTGGGTGCGCGCCGGGCGTCGTCTGCCGTCGCATACGCATGAGGGCGACGAAGTCACGCTGCTGCTGAAGGGCGGCTTCACCGACCCGCTCGGCCATTACCGCCGCGGCGACATCGCCATCGCCGATGCGGAGGTCGATCATACGCCGGTGGCCGACGCCGACGAGGATTGCCTGTGCTTCGCCGTGACCGATGCGCCGCTGCAGCTGACCGGCCCGGTGATGCGGCTGCTGCGCAGGGTGTTCCATCACTAGCGCGGCCGTCCTGGTGCGCGGCGCCAGAGCCGTTCCGCGATGAAGACCCTCGTCCTTGTTCTGGGTGACCAGCTCAGCCGCGAACTGGCGGCGCTGGATGGGTTCGATCCCGCCAGAGACGCGGTGCTGATGGTCGAGGTCGCGGAGGAAACGACCTATGTCCCGCATCACAAGCAGAAGATCGCCTTCATCCTCTCGGCCATGCGCCATTTCGCCGCCGAACTCCGGGATGAAGGGCTGAGAGTCGACTATGTCCGCCTCGACGACCCCGCCAATGCCGGCAGCTTCACCGGCGAGCTGATCCGCGCCGTTGCCCGCCATGCGCCCGACCGGATCGTGGTGACGGAGCCCGGCGAGTGGCGCGTGCGCCGCATGATGGACGATTGGCCGCAGCAGCTCGGCATCCCCGTCGAAATCCGCGAGGATGATCGCTTCCTGTGTTCGCGCAGCGCCTTCGCGGCCTGGGCCGAAGGCCGCAAATCCTACCGGATGGAGTTTTTCTATCGCGAGATGCGCCGCCGCACCGGCCTGCTGATGGAAGGCGACGAGCCCGCCGGCGGCCGCTGGAACTTCGATTCCGAGAACCGCAAGGCGCTGCCAGCCGGCATGCGGCCACCCTCCCGACCGCGCTTTGCGCCCGATTCGATCACGGCCGACGTGCTGGACATGGTCGCTGCGCGCTTTAAGGCGCATATCGGCGATCTCGACAACTTCAACTGGGCGGTGACGCGCCAGGGGGCCCTTGCGGCGCTCGACATGTTCGTGACCGAGGCGCTGCCGCAATTCGGCGATTTTCAGGACGCGATGGCGCAGCAGGAGCCTTTCCTGTTCCACGCCCTGATCTCGCCCTATCTCAATGTCGGGTTGCTGACGGCGCGCGAGGTCTGCGTCGCGGCGGAAACGGCCTACCGCGCCGGACGCGCCCCGTTGAACGCAGTCGAGGGCTTCATCCGCCAGATCCTCGGCTGGCGCGAATACG
>JBKBRD010000413.1:0-3165 GCA_046292405.1 Allobosea sp.
CATGACGATTCCGCAGGCGGGCGACGCGCTGATCCAGACCATCGTGCGCACCGCCAATGGCCGCCTGACTGCGGCGGAAGCATTGGGGCACCGCGAATTCTCGATGACCAAGCTCTACCGCTCGGCCTGACCGGCTGCTACGTCACGCCGCCATGGCCCATGGCCATGGCCTAACACTCCGGAGCGGCGCCCACGCCGCTCCGTCGTCCGAGCCTGCGGAGCGTCTTCGTGTCGATCGCCACCCCCATCCGCCTGGGCGCAGCGCGTCCGCTTTTCGAAGGCGTGGCGCTCTCCGTCGTCGTCGCCGTGGCTGCGGCCATTGCCGAGCCGCTGCTGAAAGCGGTCGGCGGCGGTCGCTTCGGCATACCGGCGGTGGTGATCGCGCTGATCTTCGGCATGCTGCTGCATCCCTTCGCCAATGCGCCCCGCTTCCAGCCGGGCATGGTTTTCTGCGTCAAGAAGCTGCTGCGCTGGGCCATCGCCCTGCTCGGCCTGCGCGTTGCGCTCGGCGACATCGTCGCGCTCGGCTTGACCACGGCGCTGATCGTCATCGTCTCGATGGTCGCAACCGTCGTCTCCGGCTTCCTGCTGGCGCGCTGGCTCGGTCGTGAGACCGGCATGGGCGCGCTCGCGGGCGTCGCCACCGCGGTCTGCGGCGCATCGGCCGCGCTCGCGACGGCGACCGTCGTGCCCGATTACCGCACCAAGGCGGCCGATGTCGCTTTCACCGTCATCGCCATGAACGCGCTGTCGACATTGGCGATGCTGGCCTATCCGCTGCTCTGCGTCTGGCTCGGCCTGTCGCAGGAGCAGACCGGCGTGATGCTCGGCGCGACCATTCACGATGTCGCGCAGGTGGTCGGGGCAGGGCAGGCGGTCTCGGTCGAAGCCGCCAACGCCGCCATCATCGTCAAGCTGTTTCGCGTCTTCCTGCTGTTGCCGGCCGTGCTGCTGGTCGGCTGGTGGCTGGTGCGGGACGCCTCGGGCGCCGCCGTGGCCGACAAGGCCAAGGTGCCGGTGCCCGTCTTCGCCATCATGTTCCTGGTGCTCTGCCTGGTGAACAGCGTGCTCGCGACAATGCCTGCCCTCGCCGGCAGCTATGGCCCGCTGCGCGACCTGCTGCTGGAGATCTCGCGCTGGGGCCTGCTCGTCGCCATTGCCGCGCTCGGCCTCGGCACCTCCATCGGCGCCATGGCCCGGCTCGGCTGGCGCCACATGCTGCTGGTCACCGGGACCAGCTTCGTCATTCTGGTCGTCGTCACCGGCAGTCTGCTCGCGCTCGGCTGACCGCCGCATTTCTGGAGTTCGTTCTCGCCATGACCGACATCGTCATCACAGAATTCATGGATGAGGCCGCGGTCGCCGCGCTCAAGGCCCGCTACAGCGTCCATCACGATCCCGAACTCTTCGCCAAACCGGATGAACTGGCGGCGCTTCTCGCCGAGGCGCCGGCCCTGATCGTCCGCAACCAGACCCAGGTTCGCGGGCCAGTGCTCGAGGCCGCGAAAGCGCTCAAGGTTGTCGGGCGGCTTGGCGTCGGCCTCGACAATATCGACATGGAAGCCTGCGCGGCCCGCGACATCAAGGTCTTCCCGGCGACGGGGGCCAACAGCCTGTCGGTGGTCGAATACGTCATCTGCAGCGCGATGATGCTGCTGCGCGGCGCCTATTTCGCCAACGCCGCGATGCTCGCCGGCGAATTCCCCAAGACCAAGCTGATCGGGCGCGAGATCGCCGGCAAGCGCTTGGGACTCGTCGGCTTCGGGGCCATCGCCCGCGATACGGCGCACCATGCGCGCGCGCTGGGCATGAATGTCGTGGCCTATGACCCCTATGTGGCCGAGGACGACAAGGCCTGGCACGCGACCGAACGTCTGGATCTCGCTGGCGTGCTGTCGAGCGCCGACGTCATCAGCATTCATCTGCCGCTGACGCCCGAGACCAAGGGACTGATCGGCACGGATGCCTTCGCGCTGATGAAGCCCGATGCCGTGCTGGTCAACGCCGCGCGCGGCGGTGTGATGGACGAGGCGGCGCTGGTTGCGGCGCTGAAGGCCGGCAAGCTCGGCGGCGCGGCGATCGACGTCTTCGCAGAGGAGCCGCTGCGCGACGGCGCGAAGCTGTTCAAGGACACGCCCAACCTGATCCTGACCCCCCATATCGCGGGGAATACGGTTGAATCCAACGGCCGCGTCTCCGGTCTCGTCGCCGAGCGGGTGATGGCCGCGCTGGAGGGGCGGACATGACCCGCGTCTCGTTCGAGCATGCCGAAGCGCGCCTGACCGATATCTTCTCCGCGGCGGGCGCCGCGCCCGCCAATGCGGCGTCCGTCGCCTGGGCGCTCACCATGGCCGAGGCGGATGGGTTGAAGGGCCATGGGCTTTCGCGCGTGCCGACCTATCTCGCCATGCTCAAGGCCGGCAAGATCGACGGGCAGGTGATTCCCAAAGCGACGCGGCCCAAGCCGGGCGTGCTGGCCATCGACGCAGGACATGGCTTCGCCTATCCGGCGATCGATCTCGCCATCGCCGAATTGCCCGATCTGGTGCGCGAGCAGGGCGTGATGGCGGTTCCGATCCGCCGCTCCAGCCATTGCGGCGCGGCCGGCCTGCATGTCGAGCGGCTGGCGGAGCAGGGGCTGGTCGCCATGCTCTTCGCCAACACGCCAGGCGCGATCGCGCCCTGGGGCGGTTCGAAACCCGTCTTCGGCACCAATCCGATCGCTTTCGCGGCCCCTCTCGCCGGGCGCGAACCCGTCGTCATCGACATGGCGCTGTCCAAGGTGGCGCGGGGCCCGATCGTCGCCGCCCGGCAGAAGGGCGAGAGCATTCCCGCAGGCTGGGCGCTGGATGTCCATGGCAAGCCGACCACCGACGCCGCCGCCGCCTTGGCCGGGACCATGGTCCCCCTCGGCGACGCCAAGGGCGCGACGTTGGCGATGATGGTCGAGATTTTGTCTGCGGCGCTGGTCGGCGCCCATTTTGGCTTCCAGGCCTCATCCTTCATCGACGACAAGGGCGGCCCGCCCGACACCGGACAGCTGATCCTCGCGATCGACCCTCACGCCATGGGCGGCAACTGGTTCGACGAGCGCATGCGGGTGCTGGCCCATGCGATCGAAGAGCAGGAGGGAACCCGGCTGCCGGGCGTCAGGCGCTTGACTCT
>JBKBRD010000414.1:0-3165 GCA_046292405.1 Allobosea sp.
CGCGGGTTTCGAACCGTTGAGCGAGGGCGTTCTCACCTTCGACGGCAAAGCGATCAGCCGGCCGGGGCCCGATCGCGGCGTGGTGTTCCAGGAGGCGGCGCTGCTGCCCTGGCTCAGCGTCTGGGAGAATGTCGTGTTCGGCCCGAAGGTGCAGGGCCGCGCCGCCGCCGAATACGAGGCCAAGGCGCGCGACATCCTCAAGATCGTCGGGCTTGAGAACTTTCACGAGGCGCTGCCGGTGCAGCTTTCGGGCGGCATGCGCCAGCGCGTCGGCATCGCCCGCGTGCTGGTGATGGAGCCGCGCGCGCTGCTGATGGACGAGCCTTTCGGCGCGCTCGATGCGCAGACCCGGCTTTCCATGCAGCAATTGCTGCTGGAGGTCTGGCAGCGGCTGAAGACCACCGTGCTGTTCGTGACGCATGACATCGACGAGGCGATCCTGCTCGCCGACCGGGTCTGCGTGATGACGGCGCGGCCCGGCCGCATCACCCGCGACATCCCGATCACGCTGCCGCGGCCGCGCTCGCTCGACGACCTCACCACCGCCGATTTCACGCGCTTCAAGGCCATGATCATGGCTGAGATGCGCGCCGGCCATCACTGACGAGGACGCGCATGGCCAATCCCCGCATCCCCTACCGCCTCTCCTCGCAGCGCGCCGAGCTGCCTGCGCTGCGCGGCAAGCGCATCTTCGTGCATCTCGTCGTCAATGTGGAGCATTGGCAGTTCGACCAGCCGATGCCGCGCACCATCATCACCCCGCCGCATGGGCGCGAGACGGTGCCCGACGTGCCGAACTTCTCCTGGGCCGATTACGGCATGCGCGCCGGGCTGCCACGCATCCTGAAGCTGTTCTACGAGCGCGGCCTGCCGGCTTCCGCCAGCTTCAACGCCGGCGTCGTCGACGCCTACCCCGCCGCCGCGGAAGCGATGTTGGAGGCGGGCTGGGAATTCATCGGCCACGGCATCCACCAGAAGGCGATCAACCATGCCGAGGGCGGTGAAGAGGCGGTGATCCAGGGCGCGCTGGAGAAGATCAGCAGTTTCACCGGGATCAAGCCGCGCGGCTGGCTGTCGCCGGGCTTGCGCGAGACCGTCGACACGCCGGATCTGCTGAAACGCAACGGCATCGACTATGTCTGCGACTGGGTGGTGGACGATCTGCCGAGCTGGATGGCGACGCGTCACGGGCCGATGGTCGCCATGCCCTATAATCTCGAGATCAACGATTCCATCATCTACGCCGTCGAGCGCCACGCCACCGGCGAGATGGCCAAGCGCCTCGCCCATACGCTGCGCCTGTTCGAGGAGGAGGTCTCGGAGAACCCGCGCGTGCTGGCGATCGGGCTGCATCCGCATCTGATCTCCGTGCCGCATCGCTTCCACGAGCTCGTCCAGATGATCGAGATGCTGCAGGCCAGCAGCGAGGTCATCTTCGTCACCGGCAGCGAGATTTGCGACTGGTACATGCAGGCCGAGCCGCTGCGCGGCTGAGAGGAAGCACGATGGATCTGAAACTGAACGGCGCCCGCGTGCTGATCACCGGCGGCTCGAAGGGCATCGGCGAGGCCTGCGCCCGCGTCTTCCTCGCGGAGGGTTGCTCGGTCGTGCTGGTGGCGCGCGACGCCGCGCGGCTGGCGGCCTGCGCGGCCGGTCTCGGCGAAGCCAACCGAGTCACGACCTGCGCCGCCGACCTGTCGCAGTCAGCCGAGCGCGAGCGGGTCGCGGCCGCATTCCCCGACATCGAGATTCTCGTCAACAATGCCGGGGCGATCCCGGGCGGCGGCCTGCTCGACCTGTCGGTGGAGACATGGGAGCAGGCCTGGGCGCTGAAGGTGATGGGCTACATCCACCTCACCAAGCTCTATCTCGCCGGGATGAAGGAGCGGCGCGCCGGCGCCATCGTCAACATCATCGGCAGCGCCGGGCGCAGCCCGCGCTACGACTATGTCTGCGGCGCGACCGGCAATGCGGCGCTGATGGCCTTCACCAGCGCGATCGGCGGCAAATCGGTCGATTGGGGCGTGCGGGTGCTGGGCATCAACCCCTCGCAAACCCGCACCGACCGCATCATCTCCTTGAGCCGAACCCGGGCGCAGGCCGCGCTGGGCGATGAATCGCGCTGGGAGGAGATGCTGAAGAACCTGCCGCTCGACCGGCTGATCGAGCCCGAGGAGATCGCCAACGCGGCCGCCTTCCTCGCCTCGCCCGCCTGCGGCTATGTCAGCGGAACGGTGCTCGATGTCGACGGCGGCGGGGCGTTTCGCGGCTGATGGGGCCGCCTCGAAGGGTAAGGGGCCTTGGATAATCCGCCGTTCGTCAATGCGAGGAGCGCAGCGACGAAGCAACCCAGGAGGGACCGGGTGAGCCTTCGCCCCCTGGGTTGCTTCGCTCCGCTCGCAATGACGGAACACGAGCCGTCATCCTGAGGAGGCCCGCAGGGCCGTCTCGAAGGATGCTCCAGATGGCGCCGCAACCTCCCCGTCCGTCCTTCGAGACGCCGCTTCGCACGCTCCTCAGGATAAGGGCTGTCGGGTGTCAGCGCTCAATCGCCGGGCTGTGCCCCGTCATAGCCGCCGATGATGACGAGATCGGTCTTGCCGGCCTGGGCTAGGTGCTTGACCGCCTCCTGGTACTCGGCCGACTCATAGCAGGCGCGGGCGGTGGCCTCGTCCTTGAACTCGATCACTACGTTGTGCTTGCGCCCCTCGCCCCGGGCGAGTTTGTACTCGCCGCCGCGGACGAGGAACTTGCCGCCATATTTGGCGAAGGCGATGGCGTTGAGCGAACGGTAGGCGTCATAGGCCGCCTGGTTCTCGACATCGACGCGCGCGATCCAATAGCCCTTCGCCATGATCACATGCCCTCGACGATGACGATGTCGATTTCTCCAGCGCCTTCGCGCAGCTTGCGCGCCTCGGCATATTCAGGCGAATTCGCATAGGCCTTGGCGGATTCGAAGTCCTTGAACTCGATCACGACATTGCGGGCGCGGCCCTCGCCCTCGGCCACCGTCATCTGGCCGCCGCGGACGATCGGCGTGCCGCCATAGATCTTCATGGCTTCGCCGGCCTTGGCGGCATAGGCCGCCCATTGCGTCGCGTTGGTCACCTTGGCGCGCGCTACCACATATCCCTTGGGCATGGTCGATATCCTGATTCCGAT
>JBKBRD010000415.1:0-3146 GCA_046292405.1 Allobosea sp.
CGCTTCGTGTCACCTGCAACCGAGCCCAGACCGCTCTCTGCGAGCAGCAGGACAATAAAGCTCAATCACATCCGGAAAGACCAAGTCTCGGCAGTTTATTCATTTCTACTTTTAACAATCACTGCATCCTTTATATCACACCCGACTTTTACTAAGTCAGAAATCTGGACGCCTGACGGTACGCGTGATGACGTTACGTGAACCTGGTTCGCAACCATCACAATCGGATTCGTCATGGCTACCTCCACCCTGCGCCGCAGCACCGCCCTCACGGGCGGCGTCCTCGCCCTTATGATTGTCGTCGCGCCAGCGCAGGCCGACGATGGTGATGGCGGTAAGGATGCCTATGGCGGCCTTGGTAGCTCCGCCCGGTGGGACGGCCCAGCGACGGACGCTTTCAACAACGCCGGAGGTGGCGCGGGAGCAAGCGGCGCCAAGGGCGGCAGCCCGGAGGGTGGCGTCGGAGGCCAGCCAAACGGCGGGGATGGGCAGGATGGACAAGTCCCTTCGGGAAGCGGCGGCGGCGGCGGCGGTGGCGGCGGGGCGCATGGCTATGTGGACTCTGATGCGCCGACGACTTTCAAGCGGGGTGGCAAGGGAGGCAAGGGCGCCGTGCGGGGTGGCGGTGGCGGCGGCGGCTTCGGCGCGGTGATCACGCCTGGCGCCTCTAACCGTCTCACGATTTCCAACAAGCTGACCGGCGGGGATGGCGGCGATGGCGGCGAGAGCGGGGGCGGTGGCGGCAGTGGCGGCGCGGGATTGGGGCTGCTGCTTAATACCGACAGCGCGATCACGATTGGCAGCAGCGTTGTCATTCAGGGCGGCGCAGGCGGCGCGGCAAATGGTAGCGGATCTGTCGACGGCAAAGGCGGCTCCGGCATCGCTGTCAGTGGCAATGGCTCCTCGACCGTCAGTATAACCGTCTCCAGAAATGCGTCGGTGCAGGGCGGGAGGGGTGCTGGCCAGAACGGAATCGGCGGCGACGGCATCCGGGGCAGCAACCTGAATGTGACCCTCGAGGACCGCTCGAATGTTTCGGCCGGAAGCGGGAATAACCCAGGCGTGGCGATCCGCTTCACCGGCGGCGAGAACCGGCTGGAACTGCACAGCGGCTACACTATCCAGGGCGGCGTCACCGTCGAAAGCTCCAATGGGGCGAGCGGTACGCTGGCATTGGGTGGCGCCGTCGACGGCAGTTTCGATGCCTCGGACATCGGAACGAAATATAGTCATTTCACGGCTTTCGAAAAGATTGGGACCGCGACCTGGACCTTGACGGATACGGGCGCCAACAGCCGTGCCATCCGGTTCAATGTGAAACAAGGCAGGCTCGCCGTCGATGGCAACCTCAGCAGCAATGCTGTCAAAGTCGAGACCAACGGAATATTGGGCGGCGTTGGCACGGTCGGGGTGACGGCGGTCGTTGGCGGCACCCTGGCGCCGGGCAATTCGATCGGCACGCTGAAGGTCAACGGCAATCTCTCCTTCGACTCGGCTTCGACCTATGCGGTCGAAGTCTCGCCTACCGCGTCTGATCGCGTCGACGTCAGCGGCACGGCATTTCTCGGTGAGGCGAAGGTCGCGACCAGCTTCCAGCCGGGAAGCTATGTGGCGAAGCAGTATACGATCCTGACCGCGGCAGGCGTCACCGGCAGCTTCGGCCCGAAGGTCGACAGCAACCTGCCGGCGGGTTTCAAATCGACGCTGCGCTACGATCCCAGGACCGTCTTCCTCGATTTGGCGCTGGACTATACGCCGCCCGAGACCGAGCCCCA
Organism: Allobosea sp.; assembly: GCA_046292405.1. Lineage (GTDB taxonomy): Bacteria > Pseudomonadota > Alphaproteobacteria > Rhizobiales > Beijerinckiaceae > Allobosea. The sequence continues at coordinate 1,776 of JBKBRD010000415.1, forward strand.
GCCCGAGTCCAAGCCCCAGCCCGAGACCAAGCCCGATACCGCTACCAAGCCCGAGAGCAAGCCGGGGGCGGGCGCGGCATCCAGCCCAGCCGCCACCCCGGCCGCGACCCCGCCCAATCGCGGGCTGAACCCCAACCAGAGCCGCGCGGCCAATGCGCTGACCGGCTATTTCAACCGCACCGGCGGCATCCCGATGGCCTTTGGCGCGCTGACCGCGCAGGGGCTGAGCCAGGTCGCGGGCGAGCCGGTGACCGCCATGCAGACCAACGCCACGGCCGCGATCACACAGTTCATGGGCGCGCTCGTCGATGGCGTGCCGGGCGAGCGCGGCGTTGCGCTGGCGGCGGGTCCCGCCGGCTTCGCCGCCTATTCCTCGGCCAGGAGCAAGGCGGCCGAGCTGCCGGCGCGCCAGGCCGCGCTCACGCCCGATCCCGATCTCTGGCGCTGGAGCCTCTGGGGCAGCGGCTTCGGCGGCGTGCAGTTCAACGGCGCCAGCGCCATCGCCGGCACGGCTGCCGCGACCAACCGCATCTATGGCGCGGCGGTCGGCGCCGATTACCGGCTCTCGTCCGAGACGACGCTGGGCTTCGCGCTCGGCGGCGGCGCCACCCTTTTCAACAGCTACGGGCTGGGCTCGGGCTCGTCCGACCTGTTCCAGGCCGGGCTGTTCCTGCGCCGGCAATTCGGCGCGAGCAATCTTTCGGCTTCCGCGGCTTACGCCTGGCAGGACGTCACCACCGACCGCGTGATCGGGACCTCCGAGCATCTGCAGGGCCGCTTCGACGCCAACAGCTATGCCGGGCGGCTCGAGGCCGGGCACAGGCTCAGCCTCGCCGGCTTCGGCGTGACGCCCTATGCGGCGGCGCGGTACAGCCTGCTGTCGCTGCCGGGCTATCGCGAGACGGCGCTGTCGGGGCCGGGCCTGTTCGCGCTCGCCTATGCCGGCAAGGACACGACGCGGCTGCGCAGCGAACTCGGCCTGCGCCTCGACCGTCAGATCGATCTCGGCGGTTTCGACCTGACGCTGCGCGCCGCCGCCGCCTGGGTGGCGACGAGCAACACCAGGGCCAGCGCCAGCGCCAGCTTCCAGACGCTGCCGGGCGCGAGCTTCCTGGTGCAGGGCGCAGCCCCCGACCGCAACGCCCTGCGCACCAGCGCCGCCGCGGAGCTCAAGCTGAGCCAGGCGATGACGCTGTCGGCGAGTTTCGAAGGCGAGTTCGCCAAGAACAGCCGCAGCCTCGGCGGCAAGGCGGCGCTGCGTTATAGCTGGTGAGGGCTGAAGGGCGGGTTTTTGGGGGATGGCGATAGCGCCGAGCCAGACGACCCGCGTCGGTCCGCCCCCCCGCAGCCCTCATCCTGAGGAGGCCCGTC
>JBKBRD010000416.1:0-3144 GCA_046292405.1 Allobosea sp.
GGCTGCGTGATCCGCGCCCGCGACGGGCGTTTCATCGCCTATGCCACCGACAGGGTCGCGTTGATCGAGGATTGCCGACGCGCCGACCTCGTGGTCACGCCGATCCCCTGGAGCGCCGCCTGCAAGGCGAAACTGATCGACCGCATGGCTCTGGCGCGCGATGGTGCGACCGCCATGCGCATTCGCGGCGGTCGCTGGAGCCAGACCATCGCCGAACGCCCCGATGCCGACCGCCCCTGGATGCGCAAGCCGCCCGCGCGCCCCAAGCCAGTAGCGTCAACGCCGCCCGATGACGTCGCCGACGACCTCGCCCCCCGCTGACGCAGGGCCGAACGCGTCAGCCAGCCGCAATCCGGCCGCCGGCGCTCAGTAGCGCCGCATCAGATTGACCAGCCGCCCCTGGATCTTGACCCTGTCGGGCCCGAGCACGCGGGTCTCGTAAGCAGGGTTCGCCGCTTCCAGCGCGATCGAGGAGCCGCGCTTGCGCAGGCGCTTCAGCGTCGCCTCCTCGTCGTCGATCAGCGCGACGATGATGTCCCCGGTATTGGCCGTGTCCTGCCTGCGGATGACGACGGTGTCGCCATCGAGAATCCCGGCCTCGACCATCGAATCGCCGCGCACTTCCAGGGCGAAATGCTCGCCCGAGCCCAGCATGTCCGCCGGCATGGCGACGCTGTGGCTCTGGCTCTGGATCGCTGAGATTGGCGTGCCGGCCGCGATGCGTCCCATCACGGGAATGCTGATCGATCCGCGCGTCTCCTCATCCGCCGCGGGGGCGGCGGGTTGCGCCTTGGCGGAAAGACCGCCCTGGACGACGGAGGGGTTGAAGCGCCCGCGCGGGGCAGGCGCGCTGCCGACGCCATCGGGCAGCTTGATCACCTCGAGCGCCCTTGCGCGGTTGGGCAGGCGGCGAATGAAGCCGCGCTCCTCCAGCGCCATGATCAGCCGGTGAATGCCGGATTTGGAACGCAGATCGAGTGCGTCCTTCATCTCGTCGAAGGAGGGCGGAACGCCGCTTTCGCGCAGGCGCTCATGGATGAAGCGAAGCAGTTCGAACTGTTTGCGTGTCAGCATGGTCCCCGCCGGAGCAGAATCGAAACAAATCACGAACACCATACATGTTCGCGCTGTGTTCCGCAAGGCGACCTAACGCAAGCGGATGATCCGGCAGGGGTCGCCCTGTTTCGCCGGCTCGGCATGGGGCGGCCGAATGCACAGCGCGCGGGCGCGGGCGAGCAGGCCGAGCATGGAGGAATCCTGCTTGTCGAACGGCGTGACCCGCCAGCCGCCGGGTTCGAGCGCGAGATCGGAGCGCAGATAATCCTCGCGCTCATCATTAGCCGGCATATCTTTTACGAGAATCGCCGGCTCGCTGCGGTCGCGGTCGGGATCGGCCTGGCCGAGCAGCGCCTCGATCAGCGGCGCCACGAAGAGGTGCCCGCAGACGATGGAGGACACCGGATTGCCGGGAAGGCCGACCGCGACCATGGGGCCAAGCCGTCCCATCATCATCGGCTTGCCGGGGCGCATGGCGATCTTCCAGAAGCCGAGCGCCATGCCTTTGGCCTTGAGCGCATCCTGCACGAGATCATGCGCGCCGACGGAGGCCCCGCCCAGCGTTACCAGCACGTCGGCCCGGGCTGCGACGGCTTGTTCGATTTTCGCGGCGAGATCGGGATGGTTGTCGCGGGCGATGCCGAGATCGAGCACCGAACCGCCGGCTGCGAGCACGATAGCCGCAAGGGAGAAGCTGTTCGAGGCGACGATCTGATCCGGCCCGGCGCTTTCGCCCGGCAGGACCAACTCGTCGCCAGTGGCGAGAATGGCGACCAGCGGCTTGCGCCTGACCTCCAGCATCGGGTGTCCCGCCGCCGCGGCAAGGCCGAGCGCCGCGCTGTCGAGGATCCGGCCCGCCGGCAACAGCGCCTCGCCTTCGCGAAAATCGAGCCCGGCAGGACGCACGAAGCGCCCCTTCGCAGCAGGCTCCCTGACCGTTATCAGAGCCTGGCCCACGCCATCCGCATGCTCCTGCATCAACACGGTGTCGGCCCCCTCGGGCAAAGGCGCGCCGGTGAAGATGCGCACAGCCTCGCCGGAGGCGACTCTGCCCAGATAGGCGCGTCCCGCCGCCGATTCGCCGACGACGCGTAGTTGCTTTGCCGGCTGCATATCTTCGGCGCGGACCGCATAGCCGTCCATGGCCGAGTTGGCGAAGGGCGGCTGGGTGCGCAACGCAGACAGCTCGCCGGCGAGCGTGCGCCCCGCGCATTGCGCCAGGGGCAGCGTCTCAGGCGGTGTCGGACCCGGCACGCTGTCGAGCAACGCCCTGAGCGCGACCTTGACCGGCGTCAGGCTCATCGCGCCGGCTCCGCCTCATAGACGCCCGACTTGCCGCCGGATTTATGGATCAGGCGCACGCCCTCGATGCGCATGCCGCGGTCGACCGCCTTGACCATGTCGTAGACGGTCAGACAGGCCACGCTGACGGCGGTCAAGGCCTCCATCTCGACTCCGGTCTGGCCCTTCATCTTGACCTCGGCGGTGACGCGGACGCCGGGCAGGGCCTCGTCGATCACAAGCTCAACCGCGATCTTGCTGATCAGCAGCGGGTGGCACAGCGGGATCAGCTCATGCGTGCGCTTGGCGGCCATGATTCCGGCGAGCCGCGCCGTACCCAGCACGTCGCCCTTTTTGGCGTCGCCGTCGCGGACGATCGCCAGCGTCTGCGGCTGCATCACCACCAGCCCTTCCGCGATGGCGATGCGACCGGTCTCGGCCTTGTCGCCGACATCGACCATATGGGCCTGGCCCTTGGCGTCGAGATGGCTGAGGCCGCTCATGCCGCGCGCTCGGCGTCTTCGACGGCGAGCAGGGCGCGGGTCGCGGCCGCGACATCGGGCTGCCGCATCAGGCTCTCTCCGACCAGATAGGTCTCGACGCCGACACGGCGCAGCCGGGCGATATCGGCGGGGGTGAAGATGCCGCTCTCGCCGACGATGATGCGGTCGTCCGGGATGCGCGGCGCCAGCCGCTCGGTCACCGCGAGATCCACAGTGAAGCTGCGCAGGTCGCGGTTGTTGATGCCGATCAGCCGGCTCTCCAGCCGCAGCGCCCGCTCGAGTTCGGCCTCGTCATGGACCTCGA
>JBKBRD010000417.1:0-3126 GCA_046292405.1 Allobosea sp.
GAGCGACGCCGGCGCCGCTTCGGCCGCCGCAACGGCCGGCCTGTCGGCCGGGCCGGGTCATGGGCTTGCCAGGGCGGCTTTGCCGGCCCGGACGAACGCCGTCGCGCATCTGGCCCGCCAGCAGAGCGCGGAGGCGGCCGAACTTGACGAGGAGACGCCGTTCGGCGCGGTCGTATCAGCCTTGGCCAAGGCCAAGGGCAGCCCGGACGAGGCGGTCGCGGCCGCCGCGCCCGGCGGGGCGCAGGCTGCGGGCGAGACCAAACCCGTCGAACCGGCGCAGACGCCCTTGCAGCCGATCGATCTGAGCTTCCTGTCGCAGCCGCGCCAGCCCAAGGCAGACGGCCTCCAGCCTGCGGCGTTCTCGGCCGATGGCGCGCTGTCGCCCGGCCAGGCCGCCGCCGCTCACGCCGCTGCTGGCCATGGCGCCGCCGCGGAGGGGCCGCCGACGCCGCTGCATGTGGTGCCGATCGAGATCGGCCTGCGCGCGCTGGCGGGCGGACGCAAATTCGACATCAGGCTCGATCCCGCCGAGCTCGGGCGCGTCGACGTCAATCTCGAGATCTCCGACAAGGGCGAAGTCACCGCCAAGCTCGTCGTCGACCGCGTCGAGACGCTGCATCTGCTGCAGCGCGACGCCCGCACGCTCGAACGCGCCTTCGAACAGGCGGGTCTGAAGCCGAGCGACGCCGGGGTGAACATCACCCTGCGCGATCCCGGCGATCAGTCCGGCTTCCGCCAGAACCGCAACCAGGACGAGCCGCCGCGACGGGGCCGGTCAGGGCGCGACGCGATCGAGGATGTCGCGGCGCCGGTCGAGGCCGCCAGCGCGCGCCGCCTCGTCAGGCTCGGCGGCGTCGATCTCAGCATCTAACGGCGAGGAAACAAGCCATGGCCATCGCCAACACCAACTCTGCCACGCCCTCCGCCGCCAGCACGGCGACGAGCGGCTCGAACACCAATGTCGCGGGCAAATCGGCCATCGCCGGCAATTTCGACCAGTTCCTCACCCTGCTGACGACGCAGCTGCGCAATCAGAGCCCGCTCGATCCGCTCGACACCAACCAGTTCACCCAGCAGCTCGTGCAGTTTGCCGGGGTGGAGCAGCAGCTCAAGCAGAACGAGACGCTGACGGCCCTTCTCAGCCTCGACAAGGTCACCGCCGCCACCAACGCCGTCAATTTCATCGGCACGACCATCACGGCCGACGGCGCGACCGCGGGGCTGACGGACGGCAAGGCCAATTGGCAGGTCAACATGCCGCGCGCCGGCTCCGCCACGATCACCATCAAGAACGAGGCGGGCAGCGTGGTGAAGACCGCGACGGTCGGGCTCTCGGCCGGCGACCAGACCTATAGCTGGGACGGCACGACCTCGACCGGCGTCAAGGCGCCGGAAGGGGCCTATACGATCACGATCGACGCCAAGGACACGGCCGGGTTGGCGATGACGGCGAAGACGCAGATCACCGGCGTGGTCGACTCCGTCGACTTCTCCGGCGAAACGCCGATCCTCAAGGTCGGCTCGGTCAACGTCCCGATCGTCAACCTGAAATCCGTCGTGCGGCCCAAGGCCTGATCCCCGCGAATCAAGACAGCCATCGCATTCGTTTTAGCTAAATCTTAAAACCGGACGCCTATGCTCACTTTCAGTAGCTCTGTTGAGTTGTGTGAGTGTACCATGACCGAGCCTTTGCGACCGCGGGTGAAGTATGTGATCGGCCCGGACGGAAGTCCGCTGACGATCGCCGATCTGCCGCCGATGAATACGCGCCGCTGGGTGATCCGGCGCAAGGCCGAGGTGGTCGCGGCCGTTCGCGGCGGGCTTCTCAGCCTGGAGGAGGCCTGCCAGCGCTACACGCTGACGGTCGATGAATTCCTGAGCTGGCAGATGTCGATCGACCAGCACGGCCTGGCCGGCTTGCGGACGACGCGAATCCAGCACTACCGCCAGTAGACGCCAAGGCATGCGCGATATCGCGAGCGCCGGCCCCTCGGGACCGGCGCTTTTTTTCGTTTTCCGAGCCTAATTTCCGCAATCTCGAATTCGTTAACCAGCCGCTAACCATGCACTGGGAAAAACTTGCCTAGTCGCCGCACTCTCCCGTGCGGCGAGTCTGGCCTTGTGGGACGGATGACGGCGTGAACGGCATCGTCAATCAGTTTTCGAAATTCGGAGCGGCGCGCCTGGCGGCGATGCTGGCGGTGACGCTCGGCCTCGTCGGCTTCTTCGGCTTCGTCATGGTCAAGATGTCCCAGCCGACGATGGGCGTGCTGTTCTCCGACCTGTCGTCGAGCGATGTCAGCACGATCCTGAAGGATCTCGACACGCGCGGCGTGAAATACGAGCTGCGCGGCGACGGCCAGACCATTCTCGTCGACAAGACCGCAGTGCCGCGGCTGCGGCTCGACCTCGCCAGCAAGGGCATCCCCGCCGGCGGCGGCGTCGGCTACGAGATCTTCGACAAGGGCGACGCCTTCTCCTCGACCAGCTTCGTCCAGAACATCAACCATCTGCGCGCGCTCGAGGGGGAGCTGTCCCGCACCATCCGTTCGATCGGCCGGGTGCAGGCGGCGCGCGTCCACCTCGTCATTCCCGAGAAGCGGCTGTTCGAGCGCGACCGCGAGCCGCCTCGCGCCTCGATCGCGCTCAAGCTGGCCGGCGAACTCGATGCTGCGCAGGTGCGCGCCGTCCGCCATCTCGTCGCTTCCGCCGTCGACGGGCTCAAGCCCGAGCGGGTTTCGATCGTCGACGAGCGCGGCCGGCTGCTCGCCGACGGCGCGCAGGGCGAGCAGGGGCTGGCCGGGCTCGGCCTCGAGGAGCGCCAGACGGCGGTCGAGAAGCGCACCAAGCTGCAGATCGAAGACATCGTCGCCAGCATCGTCGGCCATGGCCGCGCCCGCGTCCAGGTTTCGGCGCTGCTCGACGCCAACCGGGTCGAGAGCCGCTCCGAGACCTTCGATCCCGAGAGCCGCGTCGTTCGCTCCAGCCAGAACCGCACAGAGAACGCCACCACGACCGAAGGCGGCGGCGCCGTCACCGTCGGCAACGAGTTGCCCGGCGCGCAGCAGAACCAGGGCGGACAGCAGGCCCCCAAGGACGCCTCCTCCAAGAACGAGGAGGTGGTGA
>JBKBRD010000418.1:0-3116 GCA_046292405.1 Allobosea sp.
AGCAGTACAGCAGCTCGCCCGCCGAGGCGTGTCCGGAGACGTGGACGAGCGCGTTGCCCTTGTGGACCACCTGGGCGCCGAGCTTCGACAGCCCGTTGATGACCCGGTAGACCGAGTTCTCGTTGCCGGGGATCAGCGACGAGGCCAGTAGCACGATGTCGCCCGGAGCCACCTCGATGACCGGGTGCTCCTTGTTGGCGATCCGGCTGAGGGCCGCGAGGGGTTCGCCCTGGGAGCCGGTGGAGATCAGCACCTGCCGCTCCGGGGGGAGGTCGGCCAGCTCCTTGGCGTCGACCAGCACGCCGGCCGGGACCTTCAGGTAGCCCAGCTCCTCGGCGATCGTCATGTTGCGCACCATCGAGCGGCCCACGTAGGCGACCTTGCGTCGGGGCATGGCGGCGCGTCCAGCGCCTGCTGCAAGGCCTCGTAGATCCGGGGCGCCAGCACGATCGCCCTGTCGAGTTCGGCATCGCCGCCAGCCTGGTAGCCGCCCATCAGGCGCAGGTCGCGCGTATCCTCATAGCGGGCGATCAGCGCCTTCATGCGGCCGGCCAGGCCGCGCTGTTCCGGCGTCCAGCCATGGTGGGCCAGGCGCGAGACCGAGCTCAGCACATTGACCGCGGGATAACGACCCTGATCGGCAATCGCGCGGTCGAGCACGATATGGCCGTCCAGCGTGCCGCGGATCGAATCCGCCACGGGATCGTTGTGATCGTCGCCATCCACCAGCACCGAGAAGATCCCGGTGATCGTCCCTGCCCCTTCCGGCCCCGGCCCGGCCCGCTCGAGCAGTTTCGGCAGCGCGCTGAAGACGCTCGGCGTATAGCCGCGGGCGACGGCGGGCTCCCCGGCCGCCAGAGCGACGTCCCGCGCCGCATGGGCGAGACGCGTGACGGAATCGAGGATCAGCAGCACATCCTCGCCCTGGACGCGGAAATACTCGGCCACGGCCATGGCGGTATGGGGCGCGAGCCTCCGCATCATCGCGCTCTCGTCACTGGTCGAGACCACCGCTATGGCATGGGCGCGCATCGCGCCCAGCGTGTCGTCGAGAAACTCGCGCACCTCGCGCCCGCGCTCGCCGACCAGGGCGATGACGATCGTCGTGAAGCCAGGCCCACGCGCCAGCATCGAGAGCAGGCTGGATTTGCCGACGCCCGATCCCGCGAAGACGCCGATGCGTTGCCCCGCGCAAAGCGGCGTGAACAGGTCGATGACCTTCACGCCGGTGCGGATCGGGCGCGACACGCGGACTCGTTTCATCGCCTCCGGCGGGGCGGCGTCGAGCGGCATCGGCCGCTCGCCCGGAAGCAGCGGACCGGCCGCGTCGATCGGCTCGCCGAAACCATTGATGACGCGCCCGTTCCAGCCGGGTCCCGGACGCAGCCGGAGCGCGCCGGCGCGGCTGGCGCAGGCCCCGAGCCCGACGCCGATCGTGGTCGCGAAGGGCTTGACCAGCACCCCTTCGCCATCGATCCGAATGACCTCGCCCATCTCCTCGCGCCCGCGATTCGACAGCGCGATGCGGTCTCCGAGCTGCACGAAGCGCGACAGGCCGCTGACCCGTAGCGCGGCCGGCGTGACCTCGGAAACCCGGCCGCCGACGCGGACCAGCTCATGCGGCTGCGGCCCGCCCATCAGCGCCCGCTCGAGGCGCTCCAGCTCAGTCATGCCATTGCTCCGTTCCGGAAAGAGGCGCTTCCCGGTCCGGTCAGCTTTCGCCGAGCGTGCGGATGGCGGTCTCCATGGATTTCTCGCTCTTGTCGATCGCATTGGCGGCGCTCTCGAAAGCCCGCGTCACGGCGATGAGCTTGGTCATTTCCCGGATCGGGTTCACATTCGAGCCTTCGACAAAGCCCTGGCGCAGGCCGTTGCTGATGAAGTCGAGGATCGGTGTGGCCGGACGGTCGGGGATGACGGCGGAATTGTCGTGGCGCTGCAGCTTGGCGGCGGGATCGATGCTGAACAGGCCGACGGCCCCGATCTGCTGGTCGCCCTGCCAGATCATGCCGTCGCGCGCGATCACCGGCGGGCCGCCCTCGGGATCGAGCTGTATCGGCGCGCCGCCGGCGTCGAGCACCGGGTAATCGGCCAGGCTGAGCAACTCGCCCTGCGGCGACAGCTTCATCCGCCCGTCCCGCGTATAGACGGCGCCGGCCGGGGTCGCCAGCGCCAGCCAGCCTTCTCCTTCCACCGCCAGGTCGAGCGGGTTGCCCGTCTTGTCGAGCCCGCCAGGCTGACGGCTGATATAGGTTTCGCCCGACGAGGCGAAGCTGACGGAATCGCTGCCCTTTCGCGACAAAAACGTGCTGAACTTAACCTCTTCGGCCCGAAATCCCGCCGTGTTCATGTTGGCGACGTTGCGCGCCAGCGTCTCCAGGCGCCGTTCGAGCACGAGCTGGGACGACAGGTCGACATAGAGCGATGGCTGCATCTCACAGGCCTCCGAGCCGCAGTTTCTGAATGCTGAACAGCAGATCGGTGCTGATCCCCGCCGAGGCACGGCCGCCGAAGAGCAGGGTCGTCTGCGACGTCGCGGCACTGCTGTCGCCGCTGTCGGCCAGCGCCGCGAACCGCCTGAGGAACTTGTCGAGCGCCGCGGGATCCTGCAGGGATTTGACGTCGAGCCTCTTGCCGATCATCTCCATCTGCTTCTCGATCGGCATCGTCGAGGTTAAGGGCGACAGGCCGAGCGCGGTCTGAACGACCTTGAGCAGGGCCTTGTCGGCCAGGAGCTGGACCGGGTTGCTCAGGCCCGGAGCCTTGCGCTGGAAATACAAAGCGAGCCTGACATTTTCGTCCTGGCTGCCCTGCTCCTCCTCGAAGACCTGGCGGATATAGAGTTCGGTGACGGGCTTCTGCGTGCTCTCGAAGCTGGTGGTCGCGGTGTTGTAGCGCTTGAAATTGAAGACCGAGGCCAGTTCCCGGTAGCGCGAATCGGAGAGCCGGTTGGCGAAGGCGGAAGGGCTGTCGACGCCCTCGGTCAGCACCTTCCTGATCAGGCCCTTGGCATAGGCCATGTCGCCCAGGCCGAAGGCCTTCATCGCATAGCGATAGAGCCTGTCGTCGGCCATGAAGGCATCGATCGTTTTGATGCTGCCGATCGTCTTGAGATA
>JBKBRD010000419.1:0-3103 GCA_046292405.1 Allobosea sp.
GATCGCTTCTTCCCAGCTCGCCGCGGCTGAGAAAAAACGTCCTCGCAAATTCCAGACGTCCTTAAGGCTTCCTTGACCATGGAGAGCGGATGCTGGGGATATGCGCTCTCGGCGCATTGTGGGATTGGTCATGTCCGTGCGCTCCGTCCGCGTTTCCCTCGCTGCCATCGTCGCTCTCGCCTGGGGGAGCGTCGCCGCCAGCGCCAACGAGCCCAGCTATGGGCCCAACACCTACGACCGCACCCTCGATGCGCTCGTCGCCCATGAGGATATCGCCGGGCGCGGCGGCTGGCCGCGCGTTCCCGCCAGCGCGACTGCGCTGAAGCCCGATTCGCAGGGGCCCGATGTCGTCGCGCTGAAGCAGCGCCTGCTGATGAGCGGCGATCTCCCGCCCGAGGCGATCGAGGGCGACATCTACGATGCGGCGGTCGTGGCCGCGGTGAAGCGTTTCCAGATCCGGCACGGCCTGTCCGATCTCGGGACGGTCGGCCGGCTGACGCTGAAGGCGATGAACGTTCCGGTCGAAATGCGGCTCAACCAGCTCACCGCCACCCTCGAGCGGCTGAAGAGCAATGGCTTCACCTTCTCGGATCGCTATGTCGTCGTGAACATTCCCGGCGCCAGCGTCGAGGCGGTCGAGAAGGGCGTCGTGCAGCGCCGCCACCTTGCCGTGGTCGGACGCGCCGACCGCCAGTCGCCCGTGCTGCAGGCCAGCATCACCTCGGTCAACCTCAACCCCTATTGGACGGTGCCGACCTCGATCGTGAAGGCCGACATCATCCCGAAAATGCGCAAGGAGCCCGATTTCATCACGAAATCGAACATGAAGCTGCTCGGCGCGGAAAATCGCGAGATCGACCCGGCCACCGTCAACTGGCAGGCGATCAACGCGCCTTATTTCACCGTGCGGCAGGAGCCCGGACCGCTCAACGCGCTGGGTCAGCTCAAGATCGACATGCCGAATTCCGAGGCGGTCTATCTGCACGACACGCCAAAGAAGAGCCTGTTCCGCAACGACGTCCGCTTCAATTCGTCCGGCTGCGCCCGCGTCGACGGGGTGCGCGACCTCGCCGCCTGGCTGCTCGAAGGCACGGAATGGACATTGCCGGCGATCGAGGCCGAGATCGCCAAGGGCGAGCGCAAGAACATCCCGCTGAAGAAATCCGTGCCGGTGGCCTGGGTCTATCTGACCGGCTGGCAGGGCGTCGACGGTCTGGTTCAGTTCCGCGACGACATCTACGGGCTCGACACGCCGCAAGGCATCGTCACCTCGACGATCATGGCGCGCAAGCCCAAGGCGCGGGCGGCCGTCACCGCGCCGCCGCCGCGGCCGCTCTCCGTCCGCATGGAGCCGGCCCGGTCGGTCCAGCCGGCGGCGCTGACCTCGCGCACGGCGAGCAATTGAGACGGCTCAGCGACCCGCCAGGATCGCCATGGTCCGGGCTATCGCCTGCTCCCGCGCCGGCAGGTTTGTCCCGATCGTGACCAGCCCGTCCGGCCGCTGCGAAAATGCCGCCTTGCGCTCGCGCAGCGGCAGGTTCGGATGGTCGAAATTGTGGAAGGCCCCGGCATAGCCGATGAAGCTTGCCCCGCCCTGCCCCGCCAGCGCCTCGCAGGGGGCGGCAGGCGTCCAGTCATCATTTAGCCCGTGCAGAATTGTCGTCGGCGCCTGAGCGCGCCAACCCGCTTTCAGGATCAGCCGGCAGCCTGGATAGAACGCCACGATGGCGTGGAAAGCGCGGGCCTCGGGCGAGCCTGCGACATGCAGCACGGTTGAGCCGCCATTGGACCAGCCCAGCAGCCCGATGCGGCCCTTGGCGACGAAGCTCTGGCTTGAAAGCCAGTCAGCCGCTCCGAGTGCGTCCAGAGCCCGCTCGCGCGGGGTCAGGCTCCTGTCGCGGTCATTGCAGAGCGCGCCGAGCCCACGCGGCCGGAAACTATCGGGCAACAGCACGGCGTAGCCGGCTTCGACGAGGCGCTGGCTCCAATCGGCCTCGCGGGCGCTGACCTGGCCCGAGCCGGTCCAGAGCCCGGCGCAGCCATGCATGGCGACGATCGCGGCGAAGGGGCCGGGACCGGCAGGCTTCGCCAGCAGGCCGGCCAGAGCCGTCCCGTCCCGCGACGGAAAGGCGACCCTGTCCAGCGCCAGAGCGGGGCCGTTGCCGAGCATGGACAGCCCGAGCATCAGAGCGAGGATCCGGAGCGAGGACATCATGGCCGTGCGGCTCTGCTGACTGGGCAAAGAAAAACGCCGCGATCGGCGGATCGCGGCGCTTCGAACTCCGTGCAAGGCGATCGGCTCAGTTGAGCTTGGCCTTGACCTCCTGCAGCCCCGAGGCGAAGGCAGCAGCGCCGGCCTGACCGGCCATCTGCGTGCGCAGGATGGTTTCGGCGGCGCGAGCGGCGGCATCGGCGGCGGCGGCGCGGACATCGGCCGCAGCCTGCATCTCGGCCTGCGCGATCTTGTCCTCGGCGGATTTGGTGCGGCGGGCGACGAAATCGCTCAGCTTGGCCTCGGCCTCCGCCGAAAGACGCTTGGCCTCCTCATTGGCGGCGGCGATGATCTCGGCGGCCTCGGCCTCGGCGGCCTTGCGCTTGGCCTCGTACTCGGCCAGCAGGCGCTCGGCGTCCTGCCGCAGGCGGCGGGCTTCGGCCAGCTCGCGGGCGACCAGCTCGCCGCGCGAATCCAGCGCGCCAAGGATCTTCTTGTGCACGCCAAACTTGGCGAGGATGCCGAGGAAGATGAAGAAGGCGACGCCAACCCAGAAAGTATCCATCTGATCTCTCCTCAGCCGCGCGCCAGGGACTGGTCGACCGCGGCATTGGCCTCGGCCGCGCTCGGCGCCTGGCCAGTCAGTTTGGTGACGATCGCAATGGCGACCTCGCTGCCGAGATCGCGGACATTGGCCATGGCCGAGGTTTTGGTGGCGGCGATCTGCGCCTCCGCGGCTTCGAGCTTGACGCCAAGCTCGGCCTCGACGGTGCGGCGGCGCGCATCCGAGGCCTTGGCGCCGGCGTCGCGGGACGCCTGGGCGATCGCCTGGGCATTCTTGCGCGCCTCGGTCAGAGCCTTCTCATAGGCCTGCGCCGTCTCCTCGGCCTT
>JBKBRD010000420.1:0-3101 GCA_046292405.1 Allobosea sp.
CTCCCTGCGCAGCGCGGCATCGGGCTCGAGCCGGTTGGGATCGATCAGGATCGCGAACAGCGAATTGATGATCCAGCTCTTTGCCGGCTTCTGGTCGATGCGGGCCGCGCCCATCAACCCGGCTGACAGCAGTTCGGCAATGAGAGACAGCCCCGCGCCCTTATGGTCGCCGAAGGGCAGGAGGGCGCCGAGCTTCTCGTCGCCATGGACGCCATGGGTGAAGACGTGCCGAGGCTCCGTGGTCGGCCGGCCCTCGCCATCGATGATGTAGCCCGGCGGCACCTGCTCGCCCTTGTTCAAGGCGACGCGGGCCTTGCCATGCGCCATGCGGCTCGTCGCGAAATCGAGGATGATCGGGTCGCCGCCTGGGACAGGAATGCCGATGGCGTGCGGGTTGGTGCCGAAGCGGGCCTCCTTCGCGGCAAAGGGCGCGACGATCGGCGGGCGGCCGGCGACATTGACCCAGAACATCGAGATCAGGCCCGCTTGCGCCGCAACCTCGGCATAATGGCCGATGCGCCCGATATGATGCGCATCGAGCAGGTTCAGCACGGCGATGCCGCCTTGAGAGGCCATTGCGCAGGCCTGGTTTACGGCGTTGCGCGCCGCCGGCTGTCCGAGCGCGACATTGGCGTCGACGATCAGGAAGGGGGCGATGTCGAGCCGGGCCACAGGCTGCGATTCGGGCTTGAGATTGCCGTCCAGCAGCGACTGGAAATAGAGCGGCAGCATGCCGACGCCATGGCTGTCATGGCCGCTGAGATTGGCGAGAACGAGGTGATCGGCGGTCTCGCGCGCGTCCGCCTCCGTCCAGCCTGCCTTGACGATCATCTCATGGACGAGCGCCCTGAGGGCTTCAGGGCGATGCAGGCGATAGGACATGGGATGATCGGCCGTGGTTGGTGTGGCGGGCAGATCGTGACAGTGCCCCAGACCGCCTTGCATGCAAAGTGCCTGCGCCACGCAAGGCCAATGCGCGCGACTCTCTCGACGTTTGCCTTCGCCATGCCTATGTTGGGGGCGTTATCCTGTTTCATCGGGCCTTGAACCCGAGTGAGGAAGGACGAGGATGTTTTCGATACCGGGACTGAAAGTCGTCTCGCTGACCGAATCGGCAGCGGCGCGCATTCGTGAGATCGTATCGCAGTCGACTGCGGAAGCGGCCCAATCGCCTGCGCTGGGGCTGCGCGTCGGGGTGAAGAAGGGCGGCTGCGCCGGCATGGAGTACACCTTCGAGGTGGCTCACGCGGCGAACAAGGGCGATGAGGTCGTGACCGAGAAGGGCGCGACCGTTATCGTCGACGCCAAGGCCGTGCTGTTCCTGCTCGGAACGGAACTGGATTTCCGCACCGACAAGTTCTCATCGACCTTCGTCTTCAATAATCCCAACCAGGTTTCGGCCTGCGGCTGCGGCGAATCGGTCGAAATCAAGCCGCACGTCGCCGCCACGGCCTGATCGGGGTCCGCCCCCGCCAGTGCGTCGTGGGGGTCAGGCGACGCGACCGAGCACGGCGTCCAGCACCTCTTCGGTGACGGTGCGGTTGCGCCCCTCGCGCTTCGCCTGCATCAGCGCCTGATCGGCCCGCTCGACCAGCGAACTCGCCGTGTCGCCGCGCCGATAGCCGGCGACGCCGAGCGAGATGGTGATGCGGCCCAGATTCTCATTGGTCGAGCGCTTGATCAATTCGCGGGTCAGCAGCGCCTGACGGACCGTTTCTGCGCCAAATTTTCCTGCGACGATGTCGGATTCCGGCAGGATGATCGCGAACTCCTCGCCGCCGAAGCGGGTGATGACCGCCTTGTCCTTGAATTTGTCCCGCATCGTCCGGGCCACGAGCCGCAGCACCTGATCGCCCGTGAGATGGCCATGGGCGTCGTTGAACTTCTTGAAGAAGTCGATGTCGGCCATGACGAGCGCGAAGGGTTCGCGCCGCAAGGTCGCCTGATCGATCGACTTCTGCAGCATCTCTTCGAAATGGCGGCGATTGGCGAGGCCGGTCAGCGGATCGGTCAGCGCCTCGGCGCGCGTCGTTTCCAGCGCCTCGCGCAGATTGCGGATCTCGCTGGAGGAATCGCGCAGCTGGGTTTCGAGCTGGGTCTTGCGCGTCACTTCCTCGCGGGTCGAAATCACCAGCGCCTCCACCCATTCGCGCAGTTTCTGGCGGTCGGCGGCGGGGGGCACATCCTCGGACATCGCGGTGAGGCGGCCGTGATAGCGCTCGCTGGAATCGAGCGCCTTGTCGACCAGCGCCATCAGCCCGTCGATTTCGCCCAGGACCTGCAGGCTGGTGCGCTCAGCCTGGCGCGCCAGGCGCTCCGTGCCGATGAAGCGCTCATAGAGACTGTCGATGTCGGCGACGCCGACCTTGCCCTCGCTGCTGGCGATAATCGCGTTCATCGCCATGCTGACGGCCGGCATCTCGCCGCTGAGATGGGCGTACCAGACTTCGAAGGCGCGGGGATAGCTGGGCGAGCCATGCTCGCGCATCGCCGCGACAACGCGATCGGCGATGTCGCAAGACGGGTTGGATACCTGCGTGTCTTCGCTCATCTGCCACCGCTCGCACAGGGAGGCCCGCGCCGGAGCACGGAAACCTCGCATCACCTGAGAAACGGGACATCCTGTCCGCAATACGGTGGCGTTCGCCGGTTCGTCAGTCGCTGCGTACCGCAGCGTCGCAACAAGGTATCGTCCTTAACGCGTTAATTTGAAGTTGATGGCGGAAGCTTAACCGACTTTCACCGGGCGCATCAGGAATGCAGGCACATGGTCGCCGAGCCCCTTGACCTTGGGACCATCATCGTCATCGCGGCGGCGAGGCTCCTGGCGAGGCTCCTGACGAGGTTCCTCCCTGGTTTCCGGGCGCGGCGCAGCGTTGCGCGCCGGTCTTGCCGTAGCGTCGCGAGCAGCGGGAGTCTCGCGCGGGGCAGGGGCCGCGCGCGGGGCAGGGGCGGTCTCACGGGCGGATGGCGCCGAGGCGTCGCCGCGAATCTTCGTCTTGATCGGCCCGTCCTGGCCGGCGCTGCGGCGGCGCGGAGCCGGCTCGGCGTCAGCGCTCATCTCGACCTTGATCGGACGCGGCGCGCGCTCCTCCTCGGGA
>JBKBRD010000421.1:0-3091 GCA_046292405.1 Allobosea sp.
GACCATCTCGATTCCGGCTCCGTCGCCTCGCCCAACCGCGAGACCGAGGCGATGAAGGACGGATCCGACGCGGTGTCGGATTGGCCGCTGCTCAACGCCCTGCTCAACACCGCGGGCGGAGCGACCTGGGTCTCGCTGCATCATGGCGGGGGTGTCGGCATGGGCTACTCCCAGCATTCCGGCGTGGTGATCGTGGCGGATGGCACGCCGGAAGCGGCGAAGCGGCTCGAGCGCGTGCTCTGGAACGACCCCGCCACCGGCGTGATGCGCCATGCCGACGCGGGCTACGAGATCGCGCAGGACTGCGCCCGCGAAAAGGGGCTGCGCCTGCCCGGGCTGGGCATCGGTTGACGGACTGCCGACTGAGGCGCATATCCCCTGACTAGTCAGACTAGTCAGGGGATAGGCCATGGCATGGGCGCTTCAGGACGCCAAGGCGCGGTTCAGCGAAGTGGTGAAGCGCGCGCAGAGCGAGGGGCCGCAGGAAGTCACCGTCAGGGGCGAGCCGACTGCCTACATCGTGTCGAAGCAGGATTTCGAAGCGATGCGGCAAGAGCGCCGGACCGGACGCTCAAACGTGGTCGACCTGTTGCTAGAGGGCGAACCATGGCCCGATGACTTTGTCGACCTCGTCAACCAGCGCTCGCAACTGCCTGCGCGCGACGTCGACCTCTGATGTTTCTTCTGGATACGAACGTCATCTCCGACGCCAGGCGCGGGGCGCCCATGGTGACCGCCTGGTTCAGATCGATCCAGCCGGACGCCATCTGGTTCAGCGTCATCGCTCTCGGGGAAATCCAGGCAGGCATCGAGAAGCTTCGGTCGAAGGATCGCCAGCGCGCGGAAACGCTACTCGCCTGGCTGAATCGCCTGCGCAGCGAACACTCCGACCGGATCCTTCCGATCACGATGGACATCGCTCTGGAATGGGGGCGCATTTCCGCATTGAGGACACGGGGCGCACCCGACGCCCTCATCGCCGCCACCGCCATCGTCCACGGCCTCACCCTCGTGACCCGCAACAGCCGCGATTTCGAGGATCTGCCGTTGACGCTGGTCAATCCCTGGCAGCGTTGAGCGCGATGGCGGGCGGCGGCGCGCCATTGCCGGCGACGACGACGAGGCGCTTGACCTCGCCGCGCAGGAAAGCCTGCAGGAAGCGCTGGTAGTCGCGAACCGAGACGCAACCGTTGGAATCGCCGCCCGGCCCGAGCAGATAGGGGTGCAGCAGCAACCCGGCCCGGCCGTAGATCGCGCCGCTGCCGCCGACGGGGTGCAGGCGGACGGCGCGGTGGCCGTGGAATAAGCTCTCGCGCTCGGTCAAATTATAGACATGCGGCGGCGTCGCGCCGTGCATGCGGACATGGACGTAGCGGGGATCGTCCATCTTGTCGCCGAGGCCGGAATGAGCCTCCAAGCGCTCGCCATTGGGGAGGTAGAGCGTGCGCGCGCTGATATCGTAGACGGCCGTTGCGGCCGCGGTGACCGGCGGCGGAGTGACCAGCGGGCTGAGCCGTGTCGCGCGGCCGCGATCGACGACGTCGTCCTGCGGGGCCGCATAGGCCAGCGCGGTCGCGGGCTGCTGCGGCACGCCGAACAATTTCTGGAAGAAGTTGCGGTTGTCCTCCGGCTGCACGGCGGCGGCTGCGGTCTTCGCCCGGCGCATCGGCGTCTTGGCGGCGAGGCGCGGCGGCTCGGCCGTCTCGGGCGGGCGCAGGCTGGGCGGGCGCGGAACCGGCAGCGGGGCCGCGGCCGTCTGGGGCGAGGCCGGAAGCGCCGGCTGTGGCGCGACTGCGAGCGGCGCGGCAGGAAGCGGCGGCAGGGGCAGGATCGCGCCATCGTCGGGCCGCTCGGGCTCGCGGGCGGCAGGCGACTTCGCCGCTGGCGGCGGAGCGAGCGGGCGCCAGGCGGCGAGCGGCCCGCTCTGGCCGAAGCCCGTCGGCGCATGGCCCAGCGAATGGGCGCCGTTCAGCAGGGCGCTGTGCGGATTGGCGGCTGGCGCTGCTGCGGATTGCTCTGGCGGGGCGGAAGCTGGCAGCCAGCGGCTGGCGGTGGCGAAACCGGCGCAGGCGACGAGCACAAGGCCTATAGCGAGCATAGGGACGCGCCGGCTGCGGCGACGACGCAGACGCAGCTGCGGCTCCCAGTCAGTTTCGCTGTCGATCCGCTCGCTCATTTCAGCACGCCCACGCTACGCAACACCGCCGATCGGGCATGCGCACTGGCGCAGGCAGGAGCGACGAACTCATCACCTCTCCATTGGCGGCGGTTTTGGTTAATCGCTGGTTTAGGCCGCGCGAAAAACTTGCGGTTCGCGCATCAGTGTCCTTCGGCGGCCAGCACGGCCTCGACCCGGATCTCCTCGACCAGCCGCTCCTTGAGCGCCACGAATTTCGGGCTGGTCTTGATGGTGTAGGGGCGCGGATGCGGCAAATCGACGGCGATGTCGGCCTTGATGCGTCCAGGGCGCGCGCTCATCACGACGACGCGCGAGCCGACGAAGATCGCCTCCTCGATGTCGTGAGTGACGAAGAGCACGGTCTTCTGCTCGCGCTCCCAGATGCCGAGCAGCATCTCCTGCATCAGGGCGCGGGTCTGGTTGTCGAGCGCGCCGAAAGGCTCGTCGAGCAGCAGGATCTTGGGATCGTTGGCGAGCGCGCGGGCGATCGCGGTGCGCTGCTGCATGCCGCCCGACAATTGCTTGGGAAAATGATCGACGAAGCCCGACAGCCCGACGCGGCCTGCCCAGTCGCGCGCAATCGCGAGGCGTTCGCGCTCGCCCACCCCCTTCTCGCGCAGGCCGAAGGCGATGTTCTCGATCACGGTCAGCCAGGGGAACAGCGTGTAGCTCTGGAAGACGAAGCCGCGATCGGCGCCCGGGCCGGTGACAGCGGCGCCGTCGAGCATGATGCGCCCCTCGGTCGCCGTCTCCAGCCCGCCGATGATGCGCAGCAGCGTGGATTTCCCACAGCCGGACGGACCGAGAATGGTGATGAAGTCGTTGTCGCCGACGGTCAGCGATGTCGGCATCAGGGCGCGTGTCGGCTGGCCGCCGCGCTGCGGCGGAAAGATCTTTCCGACCTGGTCGATG
>JBKBRD010000422.1:0-3086 GCA_046292405.1 Allobosea sp.
ACGGCACGCTCACGCTGATGATCGTGGCTTTCGTGACACGCTTCCTGCCCTACGCGACGGAGACGATCGGCGGCCAGATGGTGCAGATCGACAAGAGCCTTGAGGAGGCGGCCTGGGTGAACGGTGCGACCCGGATCGAGGGCGTCACCCGCGTGCTGCTCCCGCTGGTCACGCCCTCGCTGCAGGGCGCCTATTTTCTGCTGTTCATGGCGTTCTTCCGCGAAATCTCCTCGGCGATCCTGATCTATTCGGTGAACACCTCGGTGATCTCGATCTCGATCTGGTCGTTCTTCGAGCAGGCGAACTGGGGCCTGGCGAGTGCGCTCGCGGTCGTCGCCACGCTCATCATCTTCATCGCCATGGCGCTCATCATGCGCCTGGTCCCGACCGCGCGACGCGGGTGACGAAGGTTCTGGCATGAGCATCTCGGTCGACAATCTCATCAAGCGCTATGGTGCGCTCACCGTGGTCCACGGCATCTCCTTCGATGTCGCCAAGGGCGAGTTCATCTCGCTCTTGGGCCCCTCGGGCTGCGGCAAGACTACGACGTTGCGCTGCATCGCGGGGCTCGAGGACGCCGATGGCGGCGTGATCCGCATCGGCGACAAGGTCGTCTCGGCGCCTGAGCAGAACGTGGTCGTTCCAGCCAACGAGCGCCAGATCGGCATGGTTTTCCAGTCCTACGCGATCTGGCCGCATATGACGGTAGCCAAGAATATCGGTTTTCCGCTGTCGATCCGGAAGGTCCCGGCCGCCGATGTCGAAAAACAGGTCGACGAGGCGCTTGAGATCGTCGGCATGCGACATCTGCGCGACCGACATCCCTCGCAGCTGTCGGGCGGCCAGCAACAGCGTGTCGCGCTGGCGCGTGCCATCGTCGGCCGGCCGCAGGTGCTGCTGTTCGACGAGCCCCTGTCCAATCTCGATGCCAAGCTGCGCGAGGGCACCCGCACCGAGATCAAGCGCCTGCAGCGCGAACTCAACGTTGCAACCGTCTACGTCACCCATGATCAGGAGGAGGCGCTGTCGATGTCCGACCGCGTCATCGTCATGGATGGCGGCCGGATCACGCAGGCCGGCGTACCCAAGGAACTCTATCGCCGGCCGGCCAACCGCTTCGTCGCCGATTTCGTCGGCCGCGCCAGCTTCATCGACGTGACGCGCGGACAGGGTGCCGGCTGGACGACGCCAGGCGGGATCACGCTGCGCCTCGACGATGCCGGCGCGCCGGCCGCCGAGCGCTACCAGGCCATGCTGCGGCCCGAGAGCGTCGACATCCGTCCCGGCTCCGCCACCGCGCCTGACGATGCCGATCTCAATGTGCTGCAGGGCCAGGTCGTCGAAAGCCATTATCTCGGCAGCCACACGGAATATCACGTCGAAGCTTCAGGCTCGCGCGTGAAAGTCCATTCCCGGGCCGATTTCGAGGTCGGGACGGCGGTGACGTTGCGCTTCGCGCCGGAGTTCTGCCGCCTCGTCGCGCTGAATGGTGAGGTCGCGCCGTGAGCGCGGCGCCTGTCGCCGCCGCGGAGCTGGAGCGCTTCGTTGCCGCGCTGTTCGTTGCGGCGCGCGTGCCCGGCGGCGATGCGGAAACGGTGGCGCGCTGTCTGGTCGAGGCCGATCTGCGAGGCGTCGCCTCGCATGGCGTCGGCCGGGTCCCGATCTATCTGCACCGCCTGGCGATCGGCCTCGTCGATCCGGACCCAGCCATCCAGTTCGAAGCGCTGACGCCGGTGGCGGCGCGCATCGACGGTGCCAACGGACTCGGCTTCGTCGTCGCCCGGCGCGCGATGGCGGAGGCGATCGCGCGGGCTCAGGATTTCGGCATCGGCGTCGCGCTAGTACGGCGAAGCACGCATTTTGGCATGGCCGCCAGCTATCTGAAACAGGCCATCGATGAAGGCTTCGCGGCCTTCGTCTTTACCAATGCCTCGCCGGCAATGCCGATATGGGGCGGGCGCACGCCATTTCTCGGCACGAGCCCTTTTGCCTTCGGTGCTCCGGGCGGCCATGACGGTCCGCCGGTCCTGCTCGACATGGCGACCTCCGTGGTCGCGCGCGGGAAGATCCGCCGCGCGGCTGCGACCGGCCAGCCGATCCCTGAGGGCTGGGCGCTCGACCGGGACGGCCAGCCGACCACGGATGCGGCGGCGGGCTATGACGGCATCATCCTGCCG
This sequence comes from Allobosea sp., assembly GCA_046292405.1. GTDB lineage: Bacteria > Pseudomonadota > Alphaproteobacteria > Rhizobiales > Beijerinckiaceae > Allobosea. The sequence goes on from JBKBRD010000422.1 coordinate 2,178, forward strand.
CTGGGCGGGCCGAAGGGCTCGGGCCTCTCGCTGATGATGGAGGTCCTGGGCGGGGTGATGTCCGGCTCGGCCTTCGGCGGCGAGGTCGGCAACCAGTACAGCGACGAGGATCGGCCGCAGAATGTCGGTCACATGTTCGTCGCGCTGAAGCCTGAGCTCGCCTTGCCGCTCGACGAATACCGAGCGCGCATGGACGCGCTGGCGAGCCGGGCCAAGGCTTCACCGCGGCTCGAGCCGGAGCGCGAGATCCTGTTCCCCGGCGAGCCGGAGGCCAAGCTGGAAGCGCAGCGCCGCCGCGACGGCGTCCCGCTTTCGAGCGAAGACCGGACCGGGTTGCAGGAGGCGGCTGAAAAGCTGGGCGTGCCGCTGCCTTCCTTCCTCACGGGCTGAACTCGCATCTGTACCACCGCCCTGCCCGGAGTGACCGAGCCATGCGACTGGCCATCCTCGACGACTATCAGAACGCTGCGCTGCAGATGGCGGATTGGGCCAGTGCGCCGGAAATCGAGGTCGTTCCCTTCACGGACCATGTCCATGACCTGGGCCAGCTCATCGCGCGGCTGCGCGACTTCGACGCGGTGATGCGGATCCGCGAGCGTACCGAATTCCCGCGCGCGGTGCTCGAGGCACTGCCGCGTCTCAAGCTCATGCTGGCGACAGGCATGCGGATTTCGCGCTCGGTCGACCTGCCGGCCACCCGCGAGCTCGGCATCACCGTCTGCTCGACGCAGGTGCATCACCATACGACCGTAGAATTGGCCTGGGGCCTGATCCTGGGCCTGATGCGTCGGATCCATACTGAGGCGGCGTCGCTGCGGGCTGGCGGCTGGCAGGTCGGCTTCGGACAAGGGCTTTCGGGCAAGACGCTGGGCGTGCTAGGCCTTGGCAGCATGGGCGTGCCGGTGGCGC
>JBKBRD010000423.1:0-3078 GCA_046292405.1 Allobosea sp.
CGAAGGAGCGGTCAAGCTCTCCTTCGGCAAGAAGAAGCACGTGCTGCTGCGGCCGGAATAGGCCGGCAGGCTTTACCGCTGCGGCGTCGGCTGGATCGGCCGCTGGTTCGGCGCGCCGCCGAGCGGATCGACGAAGCGGCGCAGAATGCCCGGAGCGATCGCCGAGAGCGGGTTGACCGACATGGTCGGCGCGCTGGCCGCGCCGGTGATGCGGAAATTCATGGCGAAAAGCCCCCCATACTGGCTGCCGCCGCCGAGCAACCCGCCGAGAATCGGCACCTGCGCGAAGGCGTTGTTGAACGCGTAGCTCGGCACGAAGGTGCCGGCGATATCGACCTTGTCGCGGCCGTAATCGACGTTGCCACGCAGATTGAAACCCATCTGCTGACCCCAGATCACCATATCCGAAACGTCGAGCCGGTTTGCGGAGCGCGTGAACTCGGCCCGCAGCTTGGTGAACGCCACCTCGCTGGCGTTGATCCCGGCCATGGGCGAAGCGTTGCCCGCGCGCTCGGATGATGGCGGCTGGGCGACATCCTGCGATCCGAGCACCCGGCGCAGCGCCGGTTCGTCGCGAACCACGAAGTTGCGGAACAGCAGCTCGCCGCTCTGCCGCGCGTCGCCAGGCCCGAGATTCAGGATCAGTTCGCCGCCATAAGCGCGTCGGTAGAGATCGAAGAAGCGCAGCAGCGAGCCGCCATTCTCCGACTGCACGACGAGCGCGCCTGCGGCCTCGCCCTGCCGCGCCTGCCTGGCCGTGACGTCGGCACGACCGATGCGTCCCTGGAAATTCAGCGACCTGATCTCGCCGCCGCGCCGCGACAGCTTGAGGCTGGCGTTGCTGAAAGCTTCGTTGTTGAAGCCGGTCACGATGGGCACGTCGAGGTCGAGATCGAGATCGACGGTCTTGCCGCCCTGCTTCGCCCCTGCCGCGCCGGGTCCGGACGTGGCCTGGAGATCGCGCACGAAGGGCCGCGCATCCACCACGGCGCCGCGCACGGACACCTTGCGGAGATTGCCGTCGCGCTGGATCTCGACCTTGACATTATCGCCCGGCGACAGGCGAAACTGCGAAAAGCTGGCGCCGTCGAGTTCGTTCTGGCGGTCGAGTTCGATCCTGCCCCTGAGCGCCGCCGACCCGATGTCGAGCTGGAAATCGTCGAGGTCGGGCCCGTTTTCCGATGGAACAGAGGCGAAACTGACCTTGCCGGGCTTGCCGGCGGCCTTGCTGAGGCCGGGGATGGGCGCGTCGAGCGAAGCCTTGGCCAGATCGAGTTCGATATAGGCCGGGGCCTGCCCCCCTTTGCCGAGCGCCTTCACGACCCTCACCTGGACGGGACCGTTGATCCCGGCTTCCGGGCCCAACCCACGCTTCTGCCGGGCGGCATTGTCGAGGGTGAGCGACAAGACGGCCTCGCCATTGCCGCTGCGGTTCTGCCTGAGATCGACCTGCGCCTTGTCGCCGCCGACCCGAGCCTCGCCCTTCAGCGCCAGGCCGGCCTTGTCGTAAGTCAGGTTGAGCGCGCCCTGATCCAGTTTTTCGGACCCCAGCAAAGTGTCGGAGGCGAGGTTGGTGAGCATGCCCGACGATTGGACCGTAATCTCCGACGGCTGCGGGTCGGCAACGAGCGGGAGCGTGATCACCGTGCGCAGATCGGAAGCGCCTTTGATGCTGGCGGGGTCGATCGCTCCGGGCGCAAACGCCTGCAAGGCGGGGAAGCTCAGAAGCTTCGCCAGAGCAGAGACATGCCCGGTCGAGCGCACCATGATCCGCGCCGGGGTCCGCGGCAGCCAGGTGTCGGCGATCTCGAAACTGCCTTCGCTGAGCGCCAGGCTGCGGCCATTGCCGAGATCGGCCAGCGCACGCTCGACGGCGACCTGGACCGTGCGACCGGTCGCCTTGCCCGAGACGACGGCCTGCGTCAGAGGCGGCAGTCCCGGACCAGGCTGGAAGACCACGCCGCTGGCTTCGATGCCGACGGCGAGCGCGGCGTCGGGCAAGCCTGCGCTCTCGATGCGCGCATGGTCGGCGGCCGGCAGGTCGACGTCCACGGTGATGCGGCTGGCGCGCCCGGCCAGCAATTGGCGCGAAAGATCGGCGTGGAGCTCGGGCGTAGTCCAGCGCGGCCAGGCCGCGAGCGCCGCCCGCACGTCGGAGCCGAGCGCCTGGATCGTCAAACGCTGCGACGGCGAGTCGCCCATCTTCTGCACCGATCCGGTCATCGTCGCGTCCAGCGTCGGCCCCTTGACCGACATGGCGTCGAACCGGATTTCGTTGCTGCGCGGATCGAGCAGGAAATTCCCTGAAATCTGGTCGAGCGGAACCGGCGGATCGGCGTCGACGCCTGGGATCTGGCCCTGCCCGTCGAGTTGCAGACGCCAGGCGCCGTTCTCCTCGCGCAGCGTGCCGCGCCCCTGCACCTGCAACGCACCCGCCTTCAACGCGCCGCTCGTCATCTGCAGAACGGTGAGGTCGTCTTCTCCCGCAACCTCGAAGCGGGCCGAATCGATCTTCAGCGGTTCGATGGGGCTGGAGGGAAAGCCGATCGAACCGGCGGCGACTCCGATCACGGCCGTGATCGCCCTCTTGCCGTTCGCCTTCTGCAGCAAAGTCGCACGGCCGGTGAGAGGCAGGCCCTCGAGCACGACCGAGCCGCTGCCCATCGCCAGGGCGACGATCTCCGACGGCTCGAAGCGGATGATGTCGATGTCGGCGCGCTGATTGCCGGCGTCGTCGGTGGAGAGGTCGATCGCCAGTTCCTTCCAGCGCTGGCCGGTGCGACCCTGCAGCGTCAGCCGCGTCACGCGTTCCGAACTGCGCGACAGGCTGATGCCGACATCCTCGAACCCGGCGCGCTGGCGGCCATCGGGATCGACCAGGGTCAGGCGCGCGCCCTGCATGCCGGCGGTCTGCAGCGAACCGAGCAGCCCTTCGCCCTGCGCCAGAGTGGCGATGGCGCCCATGATGCCGGTGAAAGCGTTCCACTGCGCCGTGTCCGGCAGCGTCGAGACCGGGCGGAGTTCGGCCGGCGCTGCGTCCGCATTGACGACGAGCGCGCCGTCACGCGTGACGCCCAG
>JBKBRD010000424.1:0-3076 GCA_046292405.1 Allobosea sp.
TATGCGATGCGGATTCGGGCGCCGTCGGGTCAAGCGATTCAGCGCTGCGCCTGCCCGTAGGTTCCGTCCATAGTTCCGTCGTGTTTCACAGGTCAGGTGGACCGGATCGCTGGCCAAAATCTCGGCCGGCCGCGCTCGATAAGCAGGTGATGTGGTTCCAACCGCGATGACAGCTCTCTTCTCACGACGCGTCGGAGCGATCTTGCTGGCGCTGATCGGGCTGAGCGGCGCGGCCATGGCGCAATCGCCCTCCTGCACCGCCTGGCGCGCCGAGCTCGACAGCCTGCGCGGCCAGCGCGGCGGCGACCCGCGCGCGGCCGATGCGGCGCGGCGCGTCGGCGGGCAACTCGCCCAGGCCAGCAATCAATATCGCAGCATGGGCTGCGAGCGCGGCTTTTCATTCTTCGGCGACCAGCCGCCGCCGCAATGCGGCTTCCTGCGCCGCCAGATCGGCGAGCTGCAGCAGCAATACGCCTCGCTCTCTCAGCAGGCCCAGGGCGGCGGCGTCGAGCAGCGCCGGGCGCAGCTCGCGGCCGCGATCCAGAACAATTGCCAGGTGCAGCAGCGCGGCTTCTTCGAAACGATTTTCGGGATCGAGCCGCGGCGCGGCGAGCTCGATTCGACCGTGCCGGAGCTCGATCCGACGCCGGTCGAGCCGGAGAGGCCGCGTCTCGGCGGCCCGCTGACGGTGTGCGTGCGCAGCTGCGACGGCTATTTTTTCCCGCTCGCCAATTCGCCCGGCGGGCGCGAGGGCGCCGACGAGATGTGCCAGGCGCTCTGCCCGGGCTCGGAAGTCTCCGCCTTCGGCATGAGCAGCGGCGGCGACATTCAGAACGCCGTCTCGCGCAGCACCGGACAGCCCTATTCGTCGCTGCCGAACGCCGGCCGCTATCAGCGCAGCTTCGATGCCGCCTGCACCTGCAAGACCCCGGGCCAGAGCTGGGCGCAGGTGCTGCGGCAGGCGGAGCAATTGCTCGACAAGCGCAAGGGCGACGTCATCGTCTCCGAACAGCGCGCCGCCGAGCTGTCGCGCCCCCGCGCCCCGGCGCCGGACCCGAAAAAGCGCGGCGCCGCGCCGGTCGTCCAGCCCGCGGCCGCGCCCGAACCGCTGGACGAAAAGCCGATGCCCTCCGAGAACTCGCCGACGGCGGGCACGGAATCGGCGGGCGTCGGGCCTCAATCGGTCGGTGAAAAGGTGCTCGACACCGGTGACGGATTGCGGCGCGAGACGCGCAGCGTCACGGGAGAAAAGCGGACCGTGCGGATCGTCGCGCCCAACCTCGCCCCGAATCTCGGCCCGGCGACGACCCGTCAGTAGCGGGCTCAGGCGGTTTCGCCGTCGAGCCTTTTCAAAGCCCGCTCGCGACCGATCAGCGGCAGCAGCGTCGCCAGCTCGGGGCCGTGATCCTGCGCGGTGAGCGCCTGGCGCAGCGGCATGAACAGCGCGCGGCCCTTGAGCCCGGTCGCAGCCGCCACCGCAGCCGTCCAACTCTTCCATGTCGTGGCGTCGAAGGGCTCCTGCGGCAGCAGCGAGGCGGCCTGAGCGCAGAAGGCGGCATCGGCGATGACGGGCTTGAGCGGACCCTGCACAACCTGCCACCAGTCCCGCGCATCGGCGAGCCTGGCGAGGTTGCCGCGGATGGCCAGCCAGAAAGCCTCGTCTCCGGCGACGCCGAGCGCGTGCAGGCGGTCGCTGACCTGCGCGTAGGGCAGCTGATGCAGCGTGCGCGCGCTCAGCGTCTCCAGCTCATGCTCGTCGAATTTCGCCGGCGCGCGCGAGACATGGGCGAGTTCGACCAGCTCTGCCAGCTCGTCCAGGCTCGATACCGGGCGGACGGCGTCCGATGAACCGACGAGCACGGCGAGCGCGGCGACCGCCAGCGCCTCGACGCCCGATTCGCGCAAGCCGCGCAGTGAGAGATGGCCAAGGCGCTTGGACAGCCCCTCCCCGCTCGCCGTCGTCAGCAGGTTGTGGTGGCCGAAGATCGGGAGCTGCGCGCCCAGCGCCTCGAAGATCTGGATCTGGACGGCGGTGTTGGTGACATGGTCCTCGCCGCGGATGACATGGCTCACGCCCATCTCCGCGTCGTCGACCACCGATGGCAGCGTGTAGAGATAGCTGCCGTCTTCGCGCGCCAGCACGGGATCCGACAGGGAGGCGCAATCGACATGCGCCGGCCCGCGCACCAGATCGGTCCAGGCGACGCTGCGCGGCTCGAGCAGGAAGCGCCAATGCGGCTTGCGGCCCTCGGCCTCCAGCTTCGCCCGATCCTCCGCCGTGAGCTTGAGCGCGGCACGGTCGTAGACCGGCGGCAGGCCGCGGGCGAGCTGGCGCTTGCGACGGCGGTCGAGCTCGTCGGCCGTCTCATAGCAGGGATAAAGCCGCCCGGCCGCGCGCAGGCGCTCGGCGGCGGCATCGTAGATCGCCAGCCTGTCGGACTGCCGAATGGTGAGATCCGGCATGATGCCGAGCCAGGCTAGATCCTCGGCGATGGCGTCGGCGAAGCCGGCCTGGGAGCGCGCCGTGTCGGTGTCGTCATAGCGCAGCAGGAAGCGCCCGCCATGGCGGCGCGCGAACAGCCAGTTGAACAGCGCCGGCCTGGCATTGCCGATATGGAGATAACCCGTCGGGGACGGGGCGAAGCGGACGAGCGGCGCGGTCGGATCGATCTGGGTCATCGCTGGCTTATGGCGCTTTTGCCGTTTGCCGACAATCGCCGTCGCCGATGACGCGCAGAGGCCTGCCGCAGGCGCGACGCTGCTCCCTCCCCTAAGGCGCCGCCAATAATCGAACCCTTCGCCGCCTGGCTTGCCGACGCCCTTCACCAAGGCGAGGTCGGGCTGATGCGGCGGGTCTGCGGTCTCGCTGAAGCGAGGCGCGAGCGGAGAGCGGCGCTCCGGCCGCAGCGCCGCCAGGCCGATTTTGAAGCCGGGGGCCGCGCGGCGACGGCCATGCTCGGTGCGCGCGACCCGGTCGGCGACATGCTCGGCGACCGCGCGGTCGAAGCCCTGCGCCACGATGTCCGAAAGCCGCATTCCGGCTTCGAGCAGCAATCGCAAAATGGCGTCGACCTGT
>JBKBRD010000425.1:0-3038 GCA_046292405.1 Allobosea sp.
AGACGTGCCCGCCACGTCGCTCTTGCTCTCTGCTCCAATGTGCGCGGGAGCCTCATGAACCATCCTTCGAGACGCGCCTGCGGCGCTCCTCAGGATGAGGGCTGTAGCGGTGGGTTCGCTTGCAGCCGAGGATCAGACCGACAGATATTGCGATCGCACCGCCTCGTTCGCCTTCAACTCGTCCATCGTGCCGGTGAAGCGGATCATGCCCTTTTCGATGATCGCGGCGCGGTCGGCGACGTTGCCGGCGAAATGCAGGTTCTGTTCGGAGATCAGCACCGTCAGCCCCTCGGCCTTCAGCGCCAGAATGGTCTTGGCCATCTCCTCGACGATGACAGGCGCCAGCCCCTCTGAGGGCTCGTCGAGCAAAACCAGCCTCGGATTGCCCATCAGCGTGCGGGCGATGGTCAGCATCTGCTGCTCGCCGCCCGACATCGCGCCGCCGGCCCGGTCGCGCATGCGGCCGAGATTGGGAAACAGCGCGAACAGCCGCTCCGGCGTCCAGTGCGGCGCATCGGGCCGGGACGGCCTTTGCGCGACGGACAGGTTCTCCATCACGCTCAGCTCGGAGAACACCCGCCGGTCCTCCGGCACGTAGCCGATGCCGAGCCGGGCGATCTCGAAGGGCTCGCGCCCCTGCACGGGCTGCCCCTCGAACCCGACCACGCCTCCGGCCGGCGGGACGAGGCCCATGATCGCCTTCATCGTCGTCGATTTGCCCGCGCCGTTGCGCCCCATCAGCGCCAGAACCTGCCCTCGCTCCATCGCGAAGCTGACGCCCTGCAGGATATGGGCGCGGCCGTAATAAGCGTCGAGCCCGGCGATCTCCAGCATCGGGGCCATCTCAATGCCCTCCCGAGGTCGCGCCCGAGCCGAGATAGACGGCGCGGACATTCGCGTCGCGCCGCACCTCTTCGGCTGTGCCGTGGGCGATCAACCGGCCGCGATCGAGCACGATGACGCTGTCGGAATGGGTGAAGACGACATCCATGTCATGCTCGGTGAAGAGCACGGCGATGCCCCTGGCGGCGGCGATCTCGGCGGTGAGCGCCATCAGCGCGATGCGCTCGCGCGGGGCCATGCCGGCGGTGGGCTCGTCCATCAGCAGCAGTTTCGGCCGGTTCGCCAGCGCGATCGCCAGTTCGACGCGCTTGAGATCGCCATAGGCGAGGACGCCGCAGGCGCGCTCGGCCTGCTCGACCATGCCGACCTGGGCGAGCAGCGCATCGGCTTCCTGCGCGAACCGGTCGCGGGCGCGGCCCCATGGGCTGAAGAGCGCGCCGGCGTGCGAGATCAAGGCCATCTGAATATTTTCGCGCACCGTCATGGAGGTGAAGGTTGCGGTGATCTGGAAGGTGCGCCCGACGCCCCGGCGCCAGACCAGCCGCGGTTTGAGCCCGGTGATCGGCTGGCCTGCCAGCAGGACCTGGCCCTTGTCGGGGCGCAGCTGACCGTTGAGCATGTTGAAGCAAGTCGTCTTGCCGGCGCCGTTGGGGCCGATCAGCGCCAGCATCGTGCCCGCCTGCACGGAAAACGAGACGCCGTCGACGGCCTTCACGCCGCCGAAGGATTTGGCGATGCCGTCGACAACGAGGATCGGCGCAGCCTGCGCGCGGTCGGCTGCGGGGCTCATCGCGATGCCTCCTGGGCCAGGGCCGGTGCAGCCTCGGGCTGCCTTTTGGCGCGCCAGCGCTCCAATCCCAGCAGCGAGGCGCCGACCAGCCCGCGCGGAAACAGGATGACGAGCAGCACGATCGAGAGCCCCAGTCCGAAGCGCCAGTACATCGTCAGCTTCATCAGCTGCTCATGCAGCCCGGCGAAGGCGAAGGCTCCGATGATCGGTCCCGACACCGTCTGCACCCCGCCGAGCAGCACCATCAGCAGCGCATCGACCGAGCGCGGGATCGCCATATAGGTCGGGAAGACCGAGCCCTTGAAGAAGGCGAAGAGCGCGCCCGCGATCCCGGCCGCGAAAGCGGCGACGGTGAAGGCGATCCATTGCACGCGCATCACATCGATGCCGATCGCCTCGGCGCGCAGCGGATTGTCGCGGGCGGCGCGCAAGCCATAGCCGAGGGGCGAGAAGATCGTGTGGCGCAACGCCAGCACGGACAGGCTGCAGATGACGAGCGTCAGATAATAATAGCTGGTCTTCGGCGCCGCCCAGGCCGAGGGCCAGACGCCGAGAATGCCATTGTCGCCGCCGGTCAGCTCGACCCACTGGAAAGCCGTCGCCCAGGCGATCTGCGCGAAGGCCAGCGTCAGCATGGCGAGATAGACCCCCGACAGCCGCACGCAGAACCAGCCGAAGACGATTCCCGCGATGCCTGCGAGGAACGGAGCAAACAGCAGCGCCGGCTCCATCGGCGCGCCCAGCCATTTCACCGCGAGCGCCGCGCCATAGGCCCCCAGGCCGAAATAGGCGGCGTGGCCGAAGGAAGCCATGCCGCCCGGCCCCATCATGAAATGCAGCGAGGCCGCGAACAGGGCGAAGATGACCAGCTCGGTCAGCGTCAGCAGGATATGGTCGGGCGCGACCAGCGGGGCGAGCGCGAGCAAAACGAGCGCGATCAGCCCGGCGACCTTGGTCGGCCCGTCGGCCGGCGTCAGCAGCGGCTCAGCCGGGCCATGGCCGCGCGCCAGCCCCGCCGGCGCCTTGCCCATCAACCCATAGGGCTTGACCACGAGCACGACCGCCATCACCAGGAAGACGAGCACCAGCGTGATCTTGGGGAAGATCAGGATTCCGAAGGCGTGGAGAATGCCGATCAGCACCGCCGCCAAATAGGCGCCCGTGACCGAGCCCAGCCCGCCGACGACCACGACGACGAACGCCTCGGAGATCATCGACAAATCCATGTGCAGGTTCACCGCCTCGCGCGGCAGCTGCAGCGCCCCGCCCAGCCCCGCCAGAACCGAGCCGAAGGCGAAAACCGACGTAAAGAGCAGGCGCTGGTTGACGCCGAGCGCGCCGACCATTTCGCGGTCCTGTGTCGCAGCCCGCACCAAGGTGCCCCAGCGCGTCTTCTGGAAGACGA
>JBKBRD010000426.1:0-3038 GCA_046292405.1 Allobosea sp.
CGCAGGCAGAGATCGGGGCGATCGTCGTCGTGATCGCGGCCGGGGACGAGCCGGCTTTCGCCCAGAGCGTCGCCGGGCTCGCGGTCGAGGGGCGGGTGACCCCCGTCACCGGCGGAGAGACGCGCCAGGCCTCGGTGCGCGCCGGGCTTGCCGCGCTGCGCGAGGCCGGCTTCGCCGGCAAGGTTCTTGTGCATGACGCGGCGCGCCCTTTCGTCTCGTCCGACCTGATCCAGCGCGCCATCGCAGCGATTGGCGCGGGTGACGCCGCGGTGCCTGCTTTGCCTGTCACCGATACGATCAAGCGCACCGACGGCCAGGGCCGCATCGTCGAAACCCCACGGCGCGACACCTTGATCAGCGTCCAGACGCCTCAGGCCTTCGATTTCGAGACTTTGCTGGCGGCGCATGAAGCGGCGTTCGCCGCAAGCCAGCTCGCCTTCACCGACGACGCCGCCCTGATGGAATGGGCGGGCCATTCCGTCTCGATCTTCCCAGGCGATCCGGCCAATCTCAAGCTCACCCACCCGCAGGATTTCACGATGAACCGGTCCGATGATCGCGCCCTGCTGGTCAGGGTCGCGACCGGCTATGACGTCCATGCCTTTAGCGATGGCGATCACATCTGGCTGGGCGGCGTTCGCATCGCGCATGATCGCGGGGTGGTGGCGCATTCGGATGGCGACGTGGCGCTGCATGCGCTGACCGACGCGTTGCTCGGCGCGCTCGCGGAGGGCGATATCGGCACGCATTTCCCGCCGAGCGACGCAAAGTGGAAAGGGGCCGCCTCGGCGCAGTTCCTCGCCTTCGCGGCCGGAAGGGTGCGCGAGCGCGGCGGCCGGATCGACTTTCTCGACCTGACCATCGTGTGCGAGGCGCCGCGGATCGGTCCGCATCGTGACGCCATCCGCGCCGCCATCGCGCTGGCAGCCGGGATCGGGCCAGACCAGGTCGCCATCAAGGCCACGACATCCGAGACGATGGGCTTCACCGGCCGGCGCGAGGGGTTGGCGGCGCTGGCGACAGCGACGATCAGATTGCCGGAACAGGATTGAAAGCGATGTTCGACGCCGAGATCACTGCGCTCGCCACCTCAGTGCTGGCCGCCTGCAGGCAGCGGGGCTGGACCGTCGCAACCGTCGAATCCTGCACGGGCGGATTGGTCAGCGGCGCGCTGACCGCCATCGCCGGCTCGTCCGACGTGGTCAATGGCGGGCTGGTCACCTATGCCAACGCCGCCAAGACCGCCCTCGCCCACGTCCCGGAAACGCTGCTGGCCGAACATGGCGCGGTGAGCGAGCCCGTTGCCAGCGCCATGGCGGCGGGCGGTCGCGAGCGGCTCGCGGCGACGCTGGCGGTGGCGGTCACCGGCGTCGCCGGCCCGGGCGGCGGCACGGCGTCGAAGCCGGTCGGCCTGGTGCATTTCGCCTGCGCCGGCCCCAAAGGGGTGCGTCACAGGGAGATGCGCTTCGGCCCGCTCTCGCGCGACGAGATCAGAAGGCGCTCGGTCATCGTCGCGCTGGAGATGCTGGCGGAGGCGGCCCGCGCCTGAGCGCTCAGAGCCGCGGCGCGGCGAAGACGATGTCGGCGCGCCGCTCGAAGGCTTCGGCGAATTTCCGGAACGCCTTGTCGAACATCGCCCCCATCAGCATGCCGAGCATGCGGCTGGCGAATTCATAGGAGATGAAGAAGCCGATCTCGCAACCCTCCTCGCTCGGCTTGAACGACCAGCGATTCTCGAGATAGCGAAACGGCCCGTCGACATATTCGACGAGGATTTTGAGATTGGCCGGGTCGAGGGTGACGCGGCTGGTGAAGGTCTCGCGGATCGCCTTGTAGCCGACAGTCATGTCAGCCAGCAGCACCTCGCCCCCGCCCTCGCGCGGCGTGCGACGGCGCACCACCAGCCCCTCGCAGAGCGGCAGGAATTCCGGATATTTCTCGACATCGGCGACGAGCGCAAACATCTGCTCGGGTGAATGGCGCACCCGGCGGGCGCTGTTGAACATCGGCATGGCTGGATGCCCGGCTCAGCCGAGTTTCGCGGCGCGAGCGGCGCGCAGCCGGGCGAAATCCTCGCCGGCATGATGCGAGGAGCGCGTCAGCGGCGTCGACGACACCATCAGGAAGCCCTTCACATAGGCGATGGCCTCGAAGCCCTTGAACTCATCGGGGGTGACGAAGCGGATGACGGCATGGTGCTTGCGCGAGGGCGCCAGATACTGGCCGATGGTGATGAAGTCGACATCGGCCGAGCGCAGATCGTCCATCAGCTGCAGCACCTCGTTCCGTTCCTCCCCGAGCCCGACCATGATGCCGGACTTGGTGAAGATCGTCGGATCGAGCTCCTTGACCCGCTGCAGCAGGCGCAGCGAATGGAAATAGCGCGCGCCGGGCCGCACCGTCAGATATTTGCCGGGCACGGTTTCGAGATTGTGGTTGAACACATCGGGCTTGGCCGCGACCACCACCTCCAGCGCGCCGGGCTTGCGCAGGAAGTCAGGCGTCAGGATCTCGATGGTCGTGCCGGGCGAAGCCTGGCGGATGGCGAGGATCACCTCAGCGAAATGCCTTGCCCCGCCATCGGCCAGATCGTCGCGGTCGACGGAGGTGATCACGACATGTTCGAGCCCGAGTCTGGCGACAGCTTGCGCGACTTTGCGCGGCTCGTCAGCGTCCAGCGGCTGGGGCACGCCCGTCTTCACATTGCAGAAGGCGCAGGCCCGCGTGCAGGTGTCGCCCATGATCATGAAGGTGGCGTGCTTCTTCTCCCAGCACTCGCCGATATTGGGACAGCCGGCCTCTTCGCAGACGGTGACCAGCTTGTTCTCTTTGACGATCTTCTGCGTCTCGGCCCATTTCGGCGAGCCGGGCGCCTTGACGCGGATCCAGTCCGGCTTGCGCAGGATCGGGTTTTCGGGCCGCTTCTGCTTCTCGGGGTGACGCGGCGCGGCGGCGTCCTCGGCTTGCGCCTGCGGGTTGCCGATATTCGGCCGCGGATCACGGTTCAGCAGATCGAGAACGAGGGCCATAGCAGCGTC
>JBKBRD010000427.1:0-3024 GCA_046292405.1 Allobosea sp.
TCAGCAGCTTGTCGATCACGCCCGTCAGCCGCGCCAAGGCGAAATCCAGCGTCACGGTGGCGTCGGGGCCGATCATCCGCTCGACCGAGGAGTGCGAGATGTCGCGCTCATGCCAGAGCGCAACGTTTTCCAGCGCCGGCGTCACCATGCCCCGTACCAGCCGCGACAGCCCGGTCAGGTTTTCGGTCAGCACCGGGTTGCGCTTGTGCGGCATGGCCGAGGAGCCCTTCTGGCCGGGCGAGAAGAACTCCTCCGCCTCATAGACCTCGGTGCGCTGCAGATGCCGGATCTCAGTCGCCAGCCGCTCGACGCAGGAGGCGACGACGCCGAGCGTGGCGAAATACATGGCGTGCCGGTCGCGCGGGATCACCTGGGTCGAAACCGGCTCGATCGAAAGCCCCATCCGCTCGGCGACATGCGCCTCCACCGCCGGGTCGATATTGGCGAAGGTGCCGACGGCGCCCGAGATGGCGCAGGTGGCGATTTCAGCCCGCGCCGCCACCAGCCGGGCGCGGCAGCGGTCGAACTCCGCATAAGCCTGGGCGAGCTTGAGCCCAAAAGTCACCGGCTCGGCATGAATGCCGTGCGATCGGCCGATCGTCGGGGTGAATTTGTGCTCGTAGGCGCGACGCTTGATCGCCGCCAGCAACGCGTCGACGTCGTCGATCAGGATGTCCGTCGCCCGCGCCAGCTGCACCGACAGCGTGGTGTCGAGAATATCCGACGAGGTCATGCCCTGATGGACGAACCGCGCCTCGGGCCCAACGATCTCGGCCAGATGCGTCAGGAAAGCGATGACGTCATGCTTGGTGACGCGCTCGATCTCGTCGATGCGGGCGACGTCGAAGGTCGCGTCCTTCGCCTTGGCCCAGATCGTCGCCGCGGCTTCCTTCGGCACGACGCCGAGCTCGGCCAACTTGTCGGTGGCGTGGGCCTCGATCTCGAACCAGATCCGGAACCGCGTCTGCGGCTCCCAGATCGCGACCATCTCGGGGCGGGAATAGCGCGGGATCATCGTCTCGTCCTTGTCACCACACGAGCCTTGATCCTGAGGAGCGCTCCGTCACGAGCGCGTCTCGAAGGATGAGGGCCGAACCAAAAATCTCAAACCCAGTCGCCGCGCGCGGCTTCCGCCGCCTTGCGGATCGCGGCGATGTTGCCGGCATAGGCGGAGGGGCCGCCCTTGAACACGGCCGAACCCGCGACCAGCACATCGGCCCCGGCGCGCGCCGCCAGCGGCGCGGTCTCGGGCGTGGCGCCGCCATCGATTTCGAGCGCGATCGGCCGTTCGCCGATCAGCGCCCTCACCTGCGCGATCTTCGGCAGCACGGACCGAATAAAGCTCTGCCCGCCGAAGCCGGGATTGACGGTCATCAGCAGGATCAGGTCGAGTTCGTCCAGCAGCGGCTCGACCATGCTGGCCGGGGTGCCGGGATTGAGCACGATGCCGGCCTGCTTGCCCTGCGCCTTGATCGCCTGCAGCGTGCGGTGCGGATGCGGCCCGGCTTCGACATGGAAGGAGATCAGGTCTGCGCCGGCCTTGGCGAAGGCCTCGACATAGGCGTCGACCGGCGCGATCATGAGATGCACGTCGAAGAATTTCGTGGTGTGCGGGCGGATCGCCTTCAGCACATCCGGGCCGAAGGTGATGTTGGGCACAAAATGCCCGTCCATCACGTCGCAATGGATCCAGTCGGCCCCGGCGGCGTCGATGGCGCGCACCTCATCCCCGAGCTTCGAGAAATCGGCGGAGAGGATCGAGGGCGCGATGCGGATCGGTGCTGGCATGCCGGGGGTTTAGCCCGCCGAACGCGCCCGAGCAATCGCCGCCCGACGATAATGCAAGAATGGCGGCCTTTCCCTTCTCTCCTTGCGGGAGGAGGGACGCGCAGCGCCTGCGCTTCTTCAAACGTGAAATCCCGATCTCGTGATCTGACGCACCGCAATTCCGACATCGCTATCGGCTTGAAAGCCGTAATCTCGGCGACACATGTTTCGCTGTAAACATGTCAGGGACTGCAATGCCGAACCGCCGACAGGTCGTGATGGGAATGGCTGCCATGGCTGCCGGGCTTGGCCCGACGACCCGCGCCAGCGCGGCGACCGATGTCGACGTGGTGGTGGTCGGCGCCGGCGCGGCGGGCATCGCGGCCGCCCACAGCCTGCGCGCCGCCGGCCGCAAGGTCGTCGTGCTCGAAGCCCGCAACCGCGTCGGCGGCCGCGCCTACACCGACATGTCGCTCGGCGTGCCCTATGACGCCGGGGCGATGTACATCCACTGGGCGGAGCGCAACCCCTGGGTGAAAATCGCCAGCGATCTCGGCGTCGCGACGACGGACGAATCCTGGGGCGGCGGTTTCAAGGTGTTTTCCAACGGCCGGCCCATGTCGGATGCGGACAGGCTGAAGCGTCGCGGCGCCTTCGGCCAGATCGATCGCCGGCTCGAGACGGTCGACATCAGCAAGCGCGACCTGTCGGTGGCCGAGCTGCTGGGCGATCTCGGACCCGAGCTGGCGCCTGTCGCCGCATCCGGGCTGCTGCTCTCGATCGGCGAGGAATCCGACAGGATTTCGGCGCGGGATTATCAGCGCCTGTGGTCCGGCGACGATCTGCTGGTGCCGACCTTCTATGGCAATCTCGTCGCCCGCCACGGCCAGGGGCTGGATATCAGGCTGAACGAGGCGGTGAGCGAGATCCGTTGGGATGGGTCGGGCGTCAGCGTCACCAGCCCAGCGGGCACGCTGCGCGCCAATGCCTGCATCGTCACCGTTCCGGTCGGCGTGCTGAAGGCCGGCGGCATCCGCTTCACGCCTGAGCTGCCGGCCCGCACCCGCGACGCGCTGTCGGGCATCGGCATGGGCGCGCTGACCAAGATCGCTTTCAAGGTCGCCGCTGGCGAGCGCTTCGGCATCGAGCCCGGCGCCACCTATCTCGAGGCTGGCTCGCCGCGCGCCATGATGAATTTCGACCTGTTTCCCGATAATCGGGACATCATCATCGGCTATTGCGGCGGCGACCATGCCC
>JBKBRD010000428.1:0-3023 GCA_046292405.1 Allobosea sp.
CCTTACGTCATCTCTGTGCGGGCTGCCGCTGTGGAGAAACGTCGCAGCCGCTGGTTCGGTTCAAGCATCCGGATTAGGGTGCCGCCATGCCCCTGCATCTCCTCAAGCTTTGTGTCGGCGCGGAATCCATCCGCGATCTCGAGGAGTGGATCGAGGAGCAGATGATCCAGCGGCGGCGCATGGGCCGGCCGCTGGAGCAGACGCACACCACGCGGATGGTGCCCAAACGCGTGACTGAGTTGGTGGAGGACGGCTCGCTGTTCTGGGTGATCAAGGGCCAGGTTTCCGCCCGCCAGCGCCTGCTGGAGATCCGGCCCTTCACCGATGCGGATGGCATCGGGCGCTGTCATCTGGTGCTCGAGCCCGTGGTGACGCCGGTCGAGCCGCGCCCCTGCCGCCCCTTCCAGGGCTGGCGCTATCTTGCCGACGCCGACCGGCCGCGCGACATCGCCGAGCGCGGGGAAGGGCTGGAGGTGATGCCCGAGGCGATGCGTCGCGAACTGGCCGAGCTGGGATTGCTGTAGCGGCGGCCGCCGGATCATACCGGGATGTTGTCGATCAGCCGCGTTCCGCCAAGCCGCGCCGCGACCAGCAGGCGGACCGGCCCGTCCGCGAGCCCCGTCACCGGCGCGAGCGTGTCCGCATGGCGCGCCTCGAGATAGTCGAGCTCGAAGCCCGCCGTGATGATTTCGCTCTGCGCCTCGCCGACGACCTGGAAGAGCGGGTCGCCGTTGCGCAGGCGCGCGGCGAGCCGTTGCATCACCTGATGCAGCAGCGGCGCGAGCGCGCGATCCTCCGAAGAGAGATAGCGGTTGCGCGAGGAGAGCGCGAGGCCGTCGGCCTCCCGCACCGTCGCCAGCGGCACGATCCTGACGCCGAGGTCGAGATCCGCGGCCATCCGGGTGACGACCTTGAGTTGCTGGTAGTCCTTCTCGCCGAAGACGGCGAAATCCGCGCGGCTCTGGGTGAAGAGCTTGCAGCAGATCGTCGCCACCCCCTCGAAGTGAGTCGGCCGGAAGCGATCGTCCAGCCCCACGGACGCCGGCCCGAGCAAAAGCACGCGGGTCGCGAAGCCCGGCGGATACATGGCCTCGACCGGCGGAAAGAACACGGCGTCCGCCTTCGCTTCCGCCAGCATGGCGCAATCGGCGTCGAAGGTGCGAGGGTACTTCCTGAAGTCCTCATGCGGCGCGAACTGGGTCGGATTGACGAAGATCGAGACTACGACGCGCCGGGCATGGGCCTGCGCCTCGCGCACCAGGGCGATGTGACCCTCGTGCAGCGCGCCCATCGTCGGCACGAGGGCGACCCGATCGCCGGCGGCGTGCCAGCCCGCCACGGTTTCGCGCAGGGCGGAGACGGATTCCAGGATGGCGATGTCAGGCATGGTGCGATCCGATGATTTGTCGCGGACGGGTAGCAAATGCGTGAGCGATGGCCAATATCACAACAGGGACGAGGATGATTGCAGGCTGATGACCGAGAAGACCGACCGCGCCATCGACAGGGCGAGCGCGACGCAGCCCAGCGTCGCCGGGCGTTCCGCGCCGGGCGAGATCGACCGCTTCCTCGGGGCGGCCAAGCAGCTCGCGCCGCTGGCGACCGGGCAGGCGGGGCGCCTCGTCTTCGCGCTCGACGCCACGATGAGCCGCCAGCCGACATGGGATCTCGCCTGCTCGCTGCAGGCGCGGATGTTCGAAGTCGCCGCCGCCACAGGCGGGCTGGCGGTTCAGCTCGTCTATTTCCGCGGCATGATGGAATGCCGCGCCTCGGCTTGGGTCGGCGAGCCGCAGCGCCTGAACGGGTTGATGAGCAGGATCGCCTGCGAGGGCGGGCAGACCCAGATTCACCGCGTTCTCAAGCATGTGCGCGACGAAGCCCGGCAGACGCCGATCCGCGCCTTCGTGCTCGTCGGCGACGCGATGGAGGAAGATGCGGACGCGCTGGCGGCGCTGGCCGGGGAGCTCGGCCTGCGCGGCATTCGCGGCTTCCTGTTCCAGGAGGGTCATGATCCAGCCGCCAGCACGGCCTTCGCGATGATGGCCCGGCTGACCGGCGGCGCCCATGCCCGCTTCGACGTCAACGCCCCGGATTCCCTGCTCGCCCTGCTGCGCGGCGCCGCCGCCTACGCCAGTGGCGGGCGCGAGGCGCTGCTGCGGCTCTCGGGCGCGAGCCCGGCCGTGCAGGGGCTGCTCGCGGCCATGGACGGAGGGCGTCGGTGAGCCTGCTCTACGGCGTCGCCGTCCTCATCCTGATCTGGTGGCTGTCGAAGCTGTTTTCGAGCGCCAACCCGAAGCTGCTGGCCAAGGCGGTCAAGACCGGCGGGGGCGTGCTGTCGCTCGGCGTCGCGGCGCTGCTGATGATGCGCGGTCGCCTCGACATGGCGATCTTCCTCGGCGGGGTCGGCGCCTGGCTTCTGGGCTGGAGCGCGGTCGGGCCGGGCGGGATGCGCTGGCCCTGGGACGGGGCGGGAGGCGCAACGCCGGGCGCGCGGTCCAAGGTCAACTCCGCCTGGCTCGCCATGGAGCTCGACCATGATAGCGGGGCGATGACCGGCCGCGTGCTGCAGGGGCCGTTCGCCGGGCGCGATCTCGACGCGCTGGCGCTGCCCGAGATCAACGCCCTGCTGCGCGACCTCCTCGCCCAGGACGAGGATGGCGCGCGCTTGCTAGAGGCTTATCTCGACCGCAGGACGCCCGGTTGGCGTGAAGACGCAGAGCGTCACCGCGACGCGGGGCAGGGCCGCGCGGCGGGCGCGGGCGCGATGTCGCAGCAGGAGGCCTACGAGATCCTGGGGCTTCAGCCGGGGGCGAGCCAGCAGGCGGTCCGCGAGGCCCATCGATCCCTGATGAAGCGCATCCACCCGGACGCCGGGGGCAGTGGCTGGCTTGCCGCCCGCGTCAACCAGGCCAAGGACGTCCTTCTGCAGTGAGGCCAGCGGCTGGTTCAGGGTGTGGGTGTGGGATGACATGATCTCGTACTCCTGTCCCTGAACGATCAGCTGCGTGTGGCGAAGCAGGCGA
>JBKBRD010000429.1:0-3016 GCA_046292405.1 Allobosea sp.
CCCTGCACCGTATACATGCCGGAGCCGTCCGCCTGCATGCCGATGACCTTGCGGTCCGGGCAGGCCACCGCCGCGCCGATGGCGAGCGGAATGCCTTCGCCGATCGCCCCGCCGGTGAGCTGGATGTAGTCGTGCTGCGGCGCGGTGTGGCACTGCTGGTAGAAGACCCGGCCCGACGACACCGACTCGTCGCAGATGATGCTGTTCTCCGGCAGCAGCCGCGAGACGATGGTGCAGACCTTGTCGGCGTCGAGCGCGCCGCTCGGCAGCGCGTCCTGATCGGGCAGCTTCTGGGCGATGAGCGTCGGCGCCGTCTTCGTCGCACCGAGCTCGTCGGCCAGCGCCGCGATGGCGCCGGGGAGGTCGTCGCCGGGCTCGGCCAGCGTCAACACCGCGCAGCCCTCGGGGATCAGCCGGCCCGGCTTGCCGGGATAGGCGAAGAAGCCGACCGGCACCTGGGCGCCGACCAGCACGATCAGGTCGAGATCCTTGAGCTGGCCCAGCGCGATATCGATCGGATAGGGCACCTTGGGCAGGGCGACGCGGCCGAGACCGCGCTCGATGCGCCCGTTCGACATCTGCCCGATCATGCGGCAGCCGGTCGTGGCGCAAATGCGCGCCGTCAGCTCCATCGGCCCGGCCCGCAGCGAGGAACCGGTCATGATGAAGGCGGCGCGCCCGCCATGCTTGCGCAGCGCCTCGGCCACGGCCTTCACCGTCGCCTGATCGACCGTCTTCGCGGCCGGAACCGTGGTCGGCATGAGCTTTGCCGGCTCAACGCTACCCCAGGCGCAATCGGCCGGCAGGATCACGGTGGTGACGCCAGGCAGCGACATCGACGCGGCATAGGCCTCGCCGATCGCCGGGCCGACATCCTCCGGCGTCGCGATGCGGCGGACGAAATGCGACATCGGCCGGGCCAGGCTCTCGATGTCGCTGGTCAGCGGCGCATCATGGACGAGGTGGTAGGTCGCATGGTCGCCGACGACATTGATCATCGGCGTGCGGGCGCGCCGGGCGTTGTGCATATTGGCCAGCGCATTGGCCATGCCGGGGCCGCAATGCAGCAGCGTCGCCGCCGGCTTGTCGGCCATGCGCGCATAGCCGTCGGCGGCGCCGGTCACGACACCCTCGAACAGGCCCAGCACGCAGCGCATCTCCGGCTTGCGGTCGAGCGCCGCGACGAAATGCATCTCGGAGGTGCCGGGATTGGCGAAGCAGACATCGACCTCGTTGACGAGGAGGGTGTCGCAAAGGCGGTCGGCGCCGTTCATGCTGGAAAATCCTTGGGACAGAAAACGAATATGCGCGGCGCGCTGCGGCGAGGGGATGCGATGTTCGCGCCGCTGTCAAACAAGAGAATGTCATCGTCTTCCCCAGCATCGCTGAAGGATCGCGCCTCGCCGGCTTGACGTAATTGCATATGCATTTAACCTGCCTTGGAACGAAGGTTGCATCGTCGGTTTCACGCCAACAGGCGGCGACAGGACATCGCAGAGGGAAAGGTCTCGTCATGACTGGAATGAAGCGCATAGCAGCTCTGGCCGGCGCCGGCCTCGCCAGCCTCCTCGCAGCGGGCGGCGCGCAGGCCCAGACCAAGGTCAACATCGGCATTTCCGGCTGGACCGGCTTCGCGCCCCTCGTGCTGGCCAAGGAGGCCGGCATCTTCGCGAAGAACGGACTCGATGTGACGATCAAGAAGATCCCGCAGAAGGACCGCCACCTCGCCATCGCCTCGGGCGACATCCAGTGCGCCGCCACCACGGTCGAGACCTGGATCGTCTGGGATGCGGCCGGCGTGAAGACCAAGCAGATCTTCCAGCTCGACAAGAGCTACGGCGCCGACGGCATGGTGACCCGCAACGCCACCGCCACGATCAAGGACCTCAAGGGCAAGACCGTCGCGGCTTCCGCGCCCGGCACCTCGCCCTATTTCGCCCTCGCCTGGATGCTCAAGGAAAACGGCATGTCGGTGAAGGATGTGACTGTGGTCAACATGGAGCCCGGCCCCGCCGCCCAGGCCTTCATCGCCGGCCAGAACGACGCGGCCATGACCTATGAGCCCTATCTCTCGGCCGTGCGCGAAAAGCCCGACGCCGGCAAGATCATCGCCACCACCCTGGACTATCCGATGGTGATGGACACGTTCGGCTGCACCCCGGCCTTCCTCGCCGCCAACGACACCGCCGCCGCGGCTCTGACCAAGAGCTACTTCGAGGCGATCGAGATGATCGGCAAGGAGAAAGACAAGGCCTTCGGCATCATGGGAGCCGATGTGAAGCAGTCGGGCGAGCAGTTCGGCAAATCGGCCGCCTTCCTGAAATGGGCGGATGCGGAGGGCAACCGCAAGTTCTTCGCCGGCGAGTGGCAGACCTTCTCGGCCAAGGCGGCCGACCTGCTGCTGGAAATCGGCCTGATCAAGACGAAGCCCGATCTGGCCTCGCTGGTCGAGACGAAATACGTCGCCGCCAAGTGATCTGACCTCGGTCCCAACCGAACGAGGCGCGGGGAACCCTCTCCCGTAGGGAGAGGGCAGGGTGAGGGGTGGGCCGATCGACGCTTCGGCCGTGAGCTCACCGTGGCCTCGTTTCGTATTCGGCGCTTCACTGGTCGAGGGGCCGACACCTCACCCCTACCCCTCTCTTTGCAAGAGAGGGGATCCCGCGCTTCCTCTCGTCAGCGACTGTGTCATGAAACCCCTCCAGCCGGTGCCGGCCTCGGCGCGCATCGCCTATGGCCTCGCTTTCTTCGCGCTGTTCGTCGCGCTCTGGTCGGTCGCGACCTTCGGCGGCTATGTCCAGCGCCTGTTCCTGGCCGATCCGCTCACCATGGTCGGCGAAGGCTATAATTTGCTGGTCAAATACGGGTTCGCCTTCGACATCGGCATGACCATCTGGCGCGTCGTCGGCGGCTTTCTGCTGGCGGTCGCAGTCGCCCTGCCGCTCGGCATCCTGATGGGCGCCTACAAGCCGATCGAAGCCTTTCTCGAGCCCTTCGTCTCCTTCGCCCGCTATCT
>JBKBRD010000430.1:0-3001 GCA_046292405.1 Allobosea sp.
CCGAGCACCCCCGCCAGCGCCATGGCGGGCAGGATCCACCAGCCGCTCATCTCATAGGTCAGCAGCGCCACGCCCGTGCCGGCGATGGCGCCCATGATGTATTGCCCCTCAGCCCCGATATTCCAGACATTAGCGCGGAAACCGATGGCGAGGCCGAGCGCGATCATGATGAGCGGCGCGGCCTTGACGCCGAGATCGGGCCAGCGCTGCGGCTCCAGGAACGGCGTGAGGAAGATGTCGCGCACGGCGTGGAAGCCGTCATAGCCCATCAGCGTGAAGACCACCGTGCCGATGATCATGGTCAGCACGACCGCGATGACGGGGCTGAGATAGAGCATCGCGCTGCTGGGCTCGCGCCGGCGCCGCCACTCAAGCATGGGCCGCCTCGCCATGGACGCCGCCCATCATCAGCCCGATCTCCTCGATGCCGAGGCTGGCGACCGGCTGCGGCGCAGAGAGCCGCCCCTCGTTCAGCACGCAGAGCCGGTCGGACAGCTCCAGCAGCTCGTCGAGATCCTGCGAGATCACCACGACGGCCGAGCCTTTCGCGGCGAGATCGACCAGTTCCTGGCGGATGGCGGCGGCCGCGCCGGCATCCACCCCCCAGGTCGGCTGCGAGACCACGAGAACGCAAGGCTCTTGGCCGATCTCGCGGCCCATGATGAATTTCTGCAGATTGCCGCCGGAAAGCGAGCGCGCCAGCGCGCCGGCGCCGGTGGTGCGGACGTCGAAGCGCTTGATCACCGCATCGGCGAAGCGCGCGACATCGCCGCTGCTGATGAAGCCGAGCGGGGCCAGCGGCAGCCGGTGGCGCGCGGTCAGCACTGCGTTTTCTGCGAGGGTGAAATCCGGCACGGCGGCATGGCCGTTGCGTTCCTCGGGCACGCAGGCGAGGCCGAGCACCCGGCGCGCGCCCGCGCCCATCGTGCCGATCGGCCTGCCGTCGAGCAGGATCGCCTTGTCCTTCGCGACGGGGCGCTCGCCGGAGAGCGCGGTCAGCAGCTCGGACTGGCCATTGCCCGCCACGCCGGCGACGCCGAGGATTTCGCCGGCCCTGACCTCGAAGCTGACATCCGCCAGATCGGTTCCGAAGGGCGGCTCGCCTGCGAGCGTGAGATGGTCGACGCTGAGTCGCACCGCCCCGGCCGTTTCGCCCGGTTTGCGCTCGATCTGGCGCAGTTCCGCGCCGATCATCAGCTCCGCCATGCGCTTGGTGCTCTCGATGCGGGGATCGCAGGTCGCTGCCACCTTGCCGCCGCGCAGGATCGTCGCAGCTTCGCACAGCGCCTTGATCTCATGCAGCTTGTGCGAAATGTAGAGGATGGCGCAGCCCTGCGCCGCGATCTGGCGCAACGTCGCGAACAGACGTTCGACCTCCTGCGGCGTCAGCACCGAGGTCGGCTCGTCCATGATCAGCAGTTTCGGCTTCTGCAGCAGGCAGCGGACGATCTCGATGCGCTGACGCTCCCCCACGGACAGGGTGTGCACGGCGCGCTCCGGGTCGAGCGGCAGCGAATAGCTGTCCAGGATCGCAGCGACCCGGCGCTTCAGCGCCTCGCGATCCACCGCCTCGTCGAGGCCGAGCGCGATGTTGTCGATCACCGTCATCGCGTCGAACAGCGAGAAATGCTGGAAAACCATGCCGATGCCGAGCCGGCGCGCCGCTTTGGGCGAGGCAATCGCGACGATCTCGCCATCCCAGGCGATGGCGCCTTCATCGGCCTGCTGCACGCCATAGATGATCTTGACGAGCGTCGATTTGCCGGCCCCGTTCTCGCCCAGCAGCGCATGGATTTCGCCGGCGCGGACGCTCAGGCTGATATCCTCATTCGCCTTCACGCCCGGAAAGCTTTTGGAGATGTGGCTGAGCGCGAGGCGGGGCGGCGTCACCTAGCGAGCCCCTGTGCCGAGGAGGCGCGCGGGGCGCGTCTCGACGGATGAACCCGAGCGTGCAGGAGCCTGCTGAAGCCCCCTTCGAGGCGCGCCTGCAGCGCTCCCCGGGATACGGGCTGCGGCTTGGGGCCGCCCAGCGTCAGTCATGACTCTCGAAACTCCATCGCCGTCTTCGCCTCGCGTCGCTCGCCAAGCAAACTCCGCACCAGCTCGGCCGCGGTCAAGGCCGCGATCACCTCCGGGCGCTTGTCGTCCACATCGCTGCCGCCGATCGGGCAGGTCAGCCGCGCCAGCGCCTCCTTGCGTCCCCCCGCCCGCAGGAAGCCGTTTTCGAAACGGGCGCGCTTGGTGGCGGAGCCGATCATGCCGAGATAGGCGGCGTCGCCGCGCGCCAGCACAGCCTCGACCAGGCGATAATCCAGCGCATGGCTATGGGTGAGCACGACGAAGGCGCAGCCGGGCCTCGCCCCGTCCACAGCCTGCGCGGGGTCGGCCATGCGGATGCAGGTGATCGCCGCCGGCAGCCCGCCGAGCGCGCCGTCGCGATCGTCGACCAGCGTGGTGGCGAAGGGCAGGGGGGCGAGCGCCTGCGCCAGCGCCCGGCCGGTATGGCCTGCGCCGAAGATGAGGACGGCAGGGCGTATCGCGGCCTGCGCCGTCTCGCGCGCCGAGACCAAAGCGAGATCGGCCGCATCCGCCCGTTTCAGCGTCATCTTCACCTGGCCGCCGCAGCACTGGCCCATCTGCGGCCCGAGCGGAATGGCGAGGTCGCGCGCGATCTCACCCGTCGTCAGCATGGCCCGGGCGATGTCGATGCAATGGAATTCGAGCTGCCCGCCGCCGATCGTGCCGTCCGTTGCCGCGCCGGAGACGGCCATGGCTGCACCCGCCTCGCGCGGGGTCGAGCCCTGCGCCGACGTTACCGTCACGAGGATGACGCCCTGGTCGAGACGGCTGGCGAGGAAGGCTGCGAGGCTCATGCCGCCTCCCGCCACCGCAATGGCTCCTGCATCGGTGCGGCGCGCCCTTTCTCGCCTTGCGGGAGAAGGGGGCTCGGCGCAGCCGAGACGGATGAGGGGGAGCCGCAACGGCGTTCGGCCAAACCCCT
>JBKBRD010000431.1:0-2997 GCA_046292405.1 Allobosea sp.
TCTGCACTTCAGGGTCGCACAAACTTATGAATGCAACGTGAGAAAATTAGGTCAATATTTATGGTTGATGTGGCAGCCGCCGCGGCGGCCTGTTCGGACCGCGCGAGCCTGCGGCCTCCACGGCCTCAGAGCTGGCGAGAAATGACCAGCGGGCCGGAGTTGGGCCGCGCGAATACGCCGGCGCCGACCGAGGCGGCCGGCCCATAGCCTGCGGCGCGGGCAGGGCGGTTGGCGTCCGTCGCCAACTCGCGCACGATCGATTCAGACACGGCGCGGGCCGTCGCCAGCACGAGCTGGTTGGTCTCCACCAGGGCCTGAAAGCCGCCATGGGCGTCCTTGAGCCGCCGGACCTGATCGGGCGCGAAACGGGCAAGCGCCACGGCGTTGAGCTTCACCTGCTCGACCCCGCGCATGTAGACGCCGGCCAGCTCCGCCTTGCGCGGCTCGCGCTGCATCGCCTCGGGCAGGCGTCCGGCGCGCACCAGCTCGGTTTCCTCGCCGATGATGTGCGACAGCGTCGACAGCGTCTCCAGCACGGCCTCGATCAGGGCGCGGGCCTCGAGCGCGCTGGCGATGCGCGGCCGCTCGTCGAGAATGCGTCTAGCGACCGACATTCGCCGCTCCCGAGGCCTGCTCCTGGACGCGGAGCAGATCCTGCATGATCTGGTTGGAAAGGCCGACGCCGCCGGCCTTCTGCAATTGCTGGGCATATTGCTGGGTGAGCTGCGACTTGAAGATGCCGCCGCCCGTGCCGTTCTCGCCGAGCGGGCCTTCCGAGCTTTCGCCGGTGGCAAACAGGTGCTGCGTCATCTGCTCGAGGAACATGGTCTCGAAGTCCTCGGCCTGCTTCTTGGCCTTGGCCTTTGCCGGGTCGAGCGCGTTCTTGACGACGTCGAGGACGCTGCCGGCGGCGCCGAGCGCCAGTTTCGCCGCGGGCACGGCCAGGAGAGCTGCGCTCATCACATCACCTCGATTTCGGCCTGCAGCGCGCCTGCAGATTTGATGGCCTGGAGAATGGAGATCAGGTCGCGCGGGCCGATGCCCAGCGCGTTCAACCCGTCGACGAGTTCGGCCAGCGTGACGGTGTCACGCACGAGAGCGAGCTTGTTGCCGCCCTGGGTGTCGACCTTGACGTTGGTCTGCGGCGTCACCACCGTCCGCCCTTCGGCGAGCGGGTTGGGCTGGCTGACCTGCGGCTGTTCGCTGATGGTGACGGTGAGGTTGCCCTGCGCCACCGCGACGGTGGAGACGCGCACCTCCTTGCCCATCACGATGATGCCGGAGCGCTCGTCGATGACGATGCGGGCGAGTTGGTCGGGCTCGATCTTGAGCTGCTCGATATCGGTCAGCATGCGGATCATGTTGCCCTGGAAGCGCGGCGGGATCTGCAGCACGACGGTCGATGGGTCCGTCGGTTCCGCCGCCTCGCCGCCGAGGAAATCGTTGATCGCCGCCGCCATGCGCCGGGCGGTGGTGAAATCGGGGTTGCGCAGCGACAGGCGCAGGGTCTTCAGCTTGTTCAGCGCGAAGTCGATCTCGCGCTCGACCAGGCCGCCATTGGCGATGCGGCCGACCGTGGGGACGCCGCGGGTGATCTTGCTGGCCTCGCCCTCGGCGGAAAAGCCGGCGATGGCGACCGGGCCCTGCGAGACCGCATAGACCTCGCCATCGGCGCCGAGCAGCGGCGTCGCCAGCAGCGTGCCGCCCTGCAGCGACTTGGCGTCACCCAGCGCCGAGACCGTGACGTCGAGCCGCGTGCCCTGGGTGGCGAAGGGGGGCAGGTTTGCGGTGACCATCACCGCCGCGACATTGGCGGTGCGCATATTGGCGCCGCGGGTGTTGACGCCGAGGCGCTCGAGCATCGCCTGCAGCGATTGCTTGGTGAAGGGCGCGTTGTTGAGCGTGTCGCCGGTGCCGTTGAGGCCGACGACGATGCCGTAGCCGAGGATCTGGTTGGTGCGCACGCCCTCGACCGAGGCGAGATCCTTGATCCGGGACAAGGCCTGGACCGGTTCCGCCGTCAGCATCACGCCGAGCGCGAGCAGGGCCGCGAGCGGGTTCAGCAGGGTCGGGATGGCGGGCAGTTTGAACATGCAGATACCGGCAGGAGGGAACTGGCTGCTGCCGGCCTTGCGAACCCCGTGCCATCTGCCGAGAAATGGAAAGGCGATGTTTATCAGTTGTTTGGGTTTGAGGCGCAGGGTTGTCGGCAGGATATGGCCCCTGCCGTTCCTGCCGGGCCGGCAGTTTTTGCCCACCGGTTTACCGGCTGTTAACCACGCGCCCGGCTAGTCTGCGCCTGGAAGTTTGCGAGGCCGCCATGATCAGGATCGACCAGCGCGCGCCTGTCGCCGGCGCCGGCTCAACCAATGGGGCGCGACGCGCGACCGGAGCGGCGTTCACGCTGCCGGGCAAGACGGCCAGCGCCAGCACGGGCGGCGCCCGCGCCGTCAGTTCGGCCGGCCCGCTCGACACGCTGATCGCGCTGCAGGCCGACGAGGAGCCGGGCGAACGCAAGCGCCGCCAGGCCAAGCGCGGCCATGATCTTTTGGACGGGCTCGACCGGCTGAAGGCGGCGCTGCTGAGCGGCCGGGTGCAGCTGTCGGAGCTGGAGCGGCTGAAGACGATGCTGTCGTCCCGGCGCGAGACGACCGACGATCCGCGCCTGGACGAGGTGCTGGCGCATATCGAACTGCGCGCCGCCGTGGAACTCGCCAAGCTGCAACGCCGGGGCTGAGCGCAGGGCCTTGCGGTCCGCGCGGGTCGCTTTACTCGACCATCACCGCTTGCGTGGCCAGCAGGCGCAATCCGCTCAGCGGCGCCTCCATGACGTAGCGCAGCTCATAGGCGCCGGGTTGGTCGGGCGCCTCCAGCGTCGCCTCGACATTCTCATGCGGGTAGAAGACCGGACCCTGCGCGTCGAGCGCCGCGCCGGACGCCACAAGCACGACACGGTCGCGCTCGCCATTGGGGCCGATGCCACGGGCTGCGAAATTT
>JBKBRD010000432.1:0-2979 GCA_046292405.1 Allobosea sp.
GGATTCGAACCAGCGACCAGCAGCTTAGAAGGCTGCTGCTCTATCCATCTGAGCTACGGGCCCGTTCAAGCGAGGGGCGCCCCTCGCCTGTCTCGCAATGCGTCCGGCTTCAGTGAGTCCACTGACCGAGGCGGCTATACTTGAAATTGTCGGCATAGGCCATCGAGCGGCGCTTGGCCTCGTTCGGCTTTTCGACGCGGAAGGCGATGCCGTTGCGCGTGGCGTAGGCCACGGCCTCCGCCTCGCTGTCGAACCAGAGCTTCACCTGGCTGTTCATGTCGCCTGAGGAGGTCCAGCCCATCAGCGGCTCGATCTCGCGCGGCCGCTCCGGCTCGTATTCCAGCAGCCAGCGCTCGGTCTTTGCGGCGCCGGACTGCATCGCCGTGCGGGCGGGTTTATAGATCCGTGCGGTCATGATCCGATCGAGCCATTGCCTGCGTTGCATCCACCCGCCATCGGCGAGTTCGGCGAAGAGACTGGTCGGGGCACCAGGATTCGAACCTGGGACCCTCTGCTCCCAAAGCAGATGCGCTACCGGGCTGCGCTATACCCCGACGATCCGGAAGCGATTGCAATCGCTGCCAAAACAGCCGCCCCGAGCTCTCTTTGACTCAGCGCGACGCGGAACGAAATAGCACCATAGCGACCGATTGGGAACCGAAACTTCCCGCCCGCTGCGCCGCTGCGCTCACGGCTTTGATTCCGGCCTCCCGCCCGTGCCGGTCGCCCAGAGAAACGCGGCGCGCGACGATGTGCGGCCATGCGCCTGAGCATCGTCGGACAAACCGGCGCGACCGGGTTCGCAACGGATCGCCCTACCCGCCCTGCGCTATGCCGCCCCTCCCCGACCGGGCCGCCGGGAACGTCAGTTCAGGAATTCCGGCGAGATCAGGCTGGGCAGGAACAGGGACACCTTCGGCCACATGATGATCAGCGCGAGCACGACGAACATCGGCATCAGCATGATCATCGTGTCCCGGATCGCCGAGCGCATGCTGATGCCGGCGACCGAGCAGGCGATCATCAGGCACAGACCATAGGGCGGCGTCACCAGGCCGAAGGCGAGGCTGACGATGCCGATCATCGCGAAATGCACCGGGTCCATCATCACCGACTTGGCCAGCGGCGCGAGGATCGGCCCCACGATGATGATCGCCGGGATCGCATCGAGGAAGCAGCCGACAAGCAGAAACACGCCCGCGATGAAGAAGCCGGTCTCGTAGAAGCCCATGCCCCAGCCTGAGACGCCGGTGAGGATCGCCTGCGGCATCTTGTAATAGGCCATCAGCCAGCCGAAGGCCGAGGCGGTGCCGACGCAAAACAGCGTCACGCCCGCCAGCTTGCCGGTGTCGAGCAGGGCCGCGTAGAGCCCCTTCATGTCCATTTCGCGATAGACGAGAAGCGATAGGAAAGCCGCATAGACCACTGCGATCGCAGCCGATTCCGTCGCGGTGAACCAGCCGAAGACCTTGCCGCCGATGATGATGCCCGGCGTCGCCAGCGCAAGCATGGAATGCTCGAAGGATTTCCACACCTGGCGCAGCGTCGATCGCGGATAGGTCGGATAGCCGCGCTTGACCGCATAGGCGTGCACCGTCGCCATTTGCGCGACGCCGATCAGGATGCCGGGGATGACGCCGGCGAGGAACAAGGCGCCGATCGACGTCGTCAGAATGCCGCCCCAGACGATCATCAGGATCGAGGGCGGAATGATCACCGCCAGCACCGCCGAGACGGCCGTAATGGCGACGGAGAAGCTATCGTCATAGCCCTCCTTTCGCTGCGCCTCGATGAAGATCTTCGATTGGCTCGCGGCGTCGGCCGTGGAGGAGCCGGAAATGCCGGCGAAGAAGAAGGACAGGACGACGTTGATCTGCGCCAGCCCTCCGGGGAAATGGCCGACCAGCGCCCGCGACAGGCTCATCAGCCGATCCGTCACGCCGCCGACATTCATCAGGTTCGCCGTCAGCAGGAAGAACGGCACGGCCAACAGGATGAAGGAGTTGAAGGCGTTGAACGTCTCGCTCATCAGCGTCATCGAATCGAGCCGAGGCTCGATGATCAGGATGGGCAGACAGGCGAGGCCGAGCGCGAAAGCGACGGGAATCCGCAGGAACAGGCCGAGAAAGAAGCAGCCGAAGAGGATCGAGGCAGCCTGCCCCGACGAGAGGACGCTGCCGGTCATGGGCTCTGTGTCTTTCCGAAGAGAATGCGGAGATCGTCGACGAACTGCTCGCCCAGGAAAGCGATCCAGCTCAGCCCCGCGATCGGCCATGCGATATGGATCAGCCAGAGCGGCAGATCCGCCAGTTCCGAGGTCCTGTTCCAGGCAAAGCGGGTGAATTCGATGCCGCCGCTGACGAAGACGATGGCGATCGTCAGCACGCCGAGCTTGGCGACGATCCGCATGAAGGCGTCGCCCCTCGCCCCCAGAGCGGGCAGGAGATCGACGTCGAAATGCGCGGAATCGCGCACGCCGAGGATCGCGCCGATCATCACCGTCCAGATGAACAGGAAGCGGGCCATCTCTTCGGTCCAGATATAGGACGGGATCAGATCGGTGTAGCGCGACACGATCTGCAGCATCACCGGCACGACGAGGACGCCGACGGAGAGGACGACGACGAACGACAGCAGGCGCGAATAGGCAGCCGTCATGCGCCGCCACAGGCTGAGCCTGTCAGGCATAGAAGCATCCATGAATGGGGTTCCGCATGCGAAATCGAAGCCCTGGACGCGTGCGCGCCCAGGGCTGACGGGCTCAGGCGCCGGCGATGGCGGTCTGGATTCCGCTGGCGTCGATTTCCTTCGCATAGGCCTGCATGATCGGCTCGGCGAGCTTCTGCATGGTGGGGCGGTCCTCGAACGGGATCCGCTTCAGCCGGCCCGCGGCCTCGAGCCTGGCGAGAATTTCGGAATCGCCGCTGGACTCGACCTTGCGCTCGTAGTCTGCGGCTTCCTTGCCGGCCTGGATCACTG
>JBKBRD010000433.1:0-2971 GCA_046292405.1 Allobosea sp.
CCTGTTCTGGCCCGAGGCCGTGCCGGACCGGTTCGAGGATCTGCGCATACCCTTCGCCGCCGTCGCCGCCGATTATCATCTGCATTGCGAGGTGATGCTCGCCAGCGGCCCGCTGACGCCAGCCGTCGCCGCTTCGCTCGCCATACCCGGCCTGGTGCGCCCGGTGGTGATCGACGGGCGGGTGCTGATCGATGGCGGAGCGATCAACCCGCTGCCCTACGACCAGCTGCCGGCGCCCAATCGCATCGTCATGGCGGTCGACACCAGCGCGCCGGCAACCGTCAGCGAGGCGCGAATCCCCGAACCTCTGGAGGCGATGGTGGGCGTGTCGCAAATCCTGATGCGCACGCTGGTCCAGCGCATGATCGAGCGCAACCCGCCGGACCTGCTGATCCGCGCCGGCGTCGACGGCATCGGCGGACTCGACTTCTTCAAGACCAAGGCGATCCTCGACGCGTCCGAACCGATCAAGGACGAGGTCAAGCGCCGGCTGGCCGCGCTGCTGCAGCGCTGAGCCTCACTTCGCTCTGCGTCGCGGCGATCGATGGCGACAAGCGCCTTCGCTTCGTTCAAAACCAGGTCATGGAAACGAGTCTCATCATCTTCATCGCCGTGACCTTCCTGCTGGCCGGCTTCGTCAAGGGCGTCATCGGGCTCGGCCTTCCGACGATCGCGATCGGGGTGCTCGGCGTCGTCATGGCCCCGGCCCAGGCCGCCGCCCTGCTTGCCATCCCCAACATCGCGACCAATGGCTGGCAGATCGCCCGCGGGCCGGGCCTCGCCGCCATCATTCGCCGGCTCTGGCCGATGCTGGCCGGGCTTTGCCTCGGCACCTTCGCCGCCTCAGGATTGCTGCAGCAACAGAAGAACGGCGGCGCTGCGTTCTGGCTCGGCCTCGCCCTGATCGCCTATGCGTTGATTGGCGTGACGGCGGCGCGGCTGCGCGTTCCGCCGCGCAGCGAGATCTGGCTGGCGCCGCTGGTGGGCCTCGCGACGGGCGTTTCCACGGCGGCCACCGGCGTCTTCGTGCTGCCCGCCGTGCCCTATCTCCAGGCGCTCGGGCTGGACAAGGACGAGCTTGTCCAGGCGCTGGGCCTGTCCTTCCTGGTCTCGACGCTCGCCCTTTCCGTCGGCCTGATCGGCACGGGCATGCTCGACTGGTCCACCGCCTTCTGGTCGGTGCTGGCGCTGGCGCCGGCGCTGGTGGGAATGGCGCTCGGCACGGCCGTACGCAGCCGCATCTCCGCCGCCGCATTCCGGTCCTGCTTCTTCTTCGGCCTGCTGGCGCTGGGGATCTATCTCGTCTGGCGCAACCTGGCCTAGCACCTTCGGCGCCTGCGCATTTCCAGCCAATGTTTGCTTGTCTGAATCAGACATTTCGCAGATACAAAGACAGGCTTTCATCTTTTAAGTTTCATATGCCGCAACTGTTCTGCCCTCGGAGACAGACATGGTGCTGACGCCTGACGCAATTTTAGCCAATCCTCTTTCCGGCGGCGCGCTCCGCCGTCAGGCGCGCGCCTTTCTGTCGACCCATGAGGCGCAACCGCGGCTGGCCTCGATCTTCGCCACACATCAGCGCTGGCTGCTCTCGATGCTGGCGCTGGCGCTCTATCTCGGCCGCGAGGGTTATCCCGACAGCCCGGGCCTGCGCGCCACGCTGCTTCTCGACGAGGCGGTCAGAAACGATGTGGCCAGCCGCAACACGGCGCACAGCTTCCTGCAGGAGATGCAGCGCTTCGGGCTGATCGAGGCGCGAATCTCGGAAGCCGATAAGCGCCTGCGCCTGCTCCATGCTCAGGATTTCGTGATCGAGATGCTGGAGCACTGGATGCGCATCCATTTCACCACATTGGACGCGCTGGATGGCGGCGCGCGCCTGGCGCGTTTCACCGCCGCGCCGCATGGCGCGGCCCGGCTGCAGCCGCTGATCGTCGCGCATCTGCTGCAAGCCCGGCCGATCCGCGTGCCTGGCGGCACTTTCGCGGTGTTCACCTGGCTGGACCAGGGCGGTTTGCTGATGGACTGGCTCATCGCCAATATGGACGAGGAAGCCGACGGCAACGGCCGGATCCAGACCGCCGACATCTCGATCACGGAGCTGGGCCAGCAGCTCGGGCTGTCCCGCTCGCACCTGTCGCGCAAGCTGAAGGAAGCGCGCATGGCGGGCGGAATCGGCTGGTCGGATTCGCGCGGGCAGCTCAGGCTGTGGATCGCGGATGATTTTCGCGCCGACTATTTTCGCTACCAGGCCTGCAAGCTCGCGCTCATTGACCAGGCGCTGGCCGAGAGCGGCCTGTAGCGCAGCCCGAGATCAGCGCCGCACGCGGAAGAACTGCCGCAGCAGCCCCGCCGCCTCGGTTTCGCGCAGCCCGCCATAGACCTCGGGCGCATGATGGCAGCTGGCGCTCGCATAAAGCCGCACGCCGTTTTCGACGGCGCCGCCCTTGGGGTCCGCAGCGCCGAAATAAAGCCGGCACATGCGTGAGAAGGAGATGGCCGCCGCGCACATCGGACAGGGCTCGAGGGTGACGTAAAGGTCGCAGCCGATGAGCCGCTCCGAGCCGATGGCAGCGCAGGCCAGGCGCAGGGCCAGCATCTCGGCATGGGCCGTCGGGTCCTTCAGCTCCAGCGTCCGGTTGCCGGCGCGGGCGAGCACCCGCCCCTCGCGCAGGATCGCGGCGCCGACCGGCACTTCGCCCCTTTGCGCCGCGGCCGCGGCCTCGTCGAGCGCCAGCTGCATGCCGTCGCTCCTGGCGTCGACCTTGCCGACAACCTTGTCGTCGATCCTGTCGGCGTCCGATTGCACTGATGCCCCCAGCTTTGCCGCTCGCAGGGACCGGGCGGCTCTGCTACAAGCGCCGGCTATCCAGGAGCGGTGATGAGCGACGACAACAACCAGAAAAGCCGGGGTCCGCGCAAGGGCGCAGGCGGCGGCAGCGGCAAAGGCGGCGGCAAGGGTGGCCCTCCA
>JBKBRD010000434.1:0-2968 GCA_046292405.1 Allobosea sp.
CCGCCGCTTTCGCCAATGAGGCGATCGTGCGCGCCGCGATCGACCATGCCCATGTCAAGCCGGACGCCAGCATCGCCGACGCCCATGAGATTGCCTTCTTCCCGCCGATGACGGGCGGCTGATCCGATGGCCGCCCCCCTCCTCCGCGCTGGCGAACGATGACGCCGAGCGTCCGCATCCAGCGCGAGGATTTCGACCTCGCCGCCGAGATCGACCGGCTCACCGCCGCGCGCACGCATATCGGGGCCGTCGTCAGCTTCACCGGCCTGTGTCGCGACGAGGGCGGGCGTCTCCAAGCGCTGGAACTCGAGCATTATCCCGGCATGGCCGAGGCCGAGATCGCCCGCGTCGCGCAGGACGCGGTCGAACGCTGGCCGCTCGGCGGACTGACGGCGATCCATCGTTATGGGCTGGTCCGGCCAGGCGAGCAGATCGTGCTGGTGGTCGCCACCTCGGCCCATCGCAGGGCGGCGTTCGAGGCCGCCGATTTCATGATGGATTATCTCAAGACCCGCGCGCCGTTCTGGAAGCGCGAACATCTGATCGACGGCACGGTCGGCGGCTGGGTCGAGGCCAAGGCCGAGGATGATGCGGCCGCCGAGCGCTGGCGGAGCCTGTGAGGCAGCGGCGCAGCAGCCGGGAGACGCAGCGTGCCGCGTCCCCCGTGACCTCCGCTCAAGCCGCCTGCGACTGCGGCCTCACCGCGGCCGAATAATCCTCCATGATCACCTTGCCCATATTGCCGGTGATGAAGGAATAGGGGCCGATCTCGGAGACGAGGGTGACCTCGGCCGCCGAACCGGTGATGAAGCACTCGTTGAAGCTCTCCAGCTCCTCCGGACGGATGCGCCGCTCGATCACCTCGAAACCGCGCTTCTTGCATTGCTCGATCACCGACTGGCGGGTGATGCCGTTGAGAAAGCGGTCCGCCAGCGGCGTGTGGATGACGCCGTCCTTGATGAAGAAGATATTGGCGCCGGTGCATTCGGCGACATTGCCTTCCCAGTCGAGCATCATCGCATCGGCATAGCCCGCCCGCTCGGCCTTGTGCTTGGAGAGCGAGCAGATCATGTAGAGCCCTGCCGCCTTGGCGTGGACCGGCGCGCAGGCCGGGTCGGGCCGGCGATAGGTCGCAATGTCCAGGCGCACGCCCTTCAGCTTCTGCGCCATGTCGAACATGCTCGGCCATTCCCAGACGGCGATGGCGGTGTGGATGGTGTTGTTCATGCCGGAGACGGCCATCATCTCCGAACCGCGCCAGGCGACCGGGCGGACATAGGCGTCCTTCAGCCCATTTTCCTTCAGGCAGAGATATTTGGCGGCATCGAGCTCGGCGACCGAATAGGGGATGGTGAAATCCATGATCTCGGCCGAATTGTGCAGGCGCTGGGAATGCTCGGTGCATTTGTAGATCACGCCGTCATAGGCGCGCTCGCCCTCGAAGATGCAGGAGCCGTAATGCAGGCCATGAGTCAGTACGTGCACCTTGGCGTCCTTCCAGGGCACGAGCTTGCCGTCGAACCAGATGACGCCGTCGCGCTGGTCGAAGGGAATGACTGACATGGCGTGCTCCTCTTGCACATGAACTCGGCGCCGCACCGACCGGGCGCGGCCGAGCGATCGGTATGAAAACTGCGCGGCGGCGGGCTGTCACGACATAATCCGTCGCTTTGCGCGCTTGACCGGTAATCTTGCGTCTGAGATATGTCAATAACACTGACATAAAAATGGAGATTGGAACGTGGCGCAACAGCAGGGCGTGCAGACGGGTGCGACAGGCGCCGAAAGCCAGCCCGTGCCTTACGATCTGATCGAGTTGTTCTTCTTCGCCTATCGCGACTTCGTCAGCGATCCCGACCGCATCCTCGCCGATTACGGCTTCGGCCGCGCCCATCATCGCGTGCTGCATTTCGTCGAGCGCCGCCCGGGCCTGACCATCGCCGAACTGCTGGACATCCTCCAGATCACCAAGCAAAGCCTCAACCGCGTGCTGAAGGAGCTGGTGGAAACCGGTTTCGTCGAGCAGCGCACCGGCGTGCAGGACAAGCGCCAACGCCATCTTCACACCACGCCAACAGGCCAGGAACTGGCGCAGCGCCTGGTGCAATTGCAGGCCAGGCGCATCAACGGCGCGCTGCAAGGCCTGTCGAACGACGGAGCGGACTTGGTCGGGCGCTATCTTGCAGGCTTGATCGATCCGGCGGAACGCCACAAAGTGCTGCCCCATCTGCCGAAGCCGGCCTGACCGGCGGCGGCCTTTCATTCCTGACGGAAAGGCGCTGGGACACGGGGATCAAGACGAGACATGGCCGCATTGGCGCAGCGCAAGCCGCTTCCCGACGAAGCGCCCCACATCCTGGTGGTGGATGACGACCGCCGCCTGCGCGATCTGCTGGCGCGTTTCCTCGGCGACAACGGCTACCGCGTCACCACCGCGGGCAACGCCAAGGAGGCCGATGCGCGGCTGACCAATCTCGTCTTCGACGCCATCGTGCTCGACATCATGATGCCCGGCGAGAACGGCTTCGATTTCGCGCGCCGCTTCCGCACCGATTCCGTTGTGCCGATCCTGATGCTGACGGCGCGCGCCGACAGCAAGGACCGCATCAACGGGCTCGAACTCGGCGTCGACGACTATCTCGCCAAACCCTTCGAGCCGCGCGAATTGCTGCTGCGGCTCGGCAATATCCTCAAGCGTACGCAGGCTGCGGAAACGCCCGCCGCCGCGCTGCGACCGGACTATGTCCGCTTCGGCCCCTTCGTCTACGGGCTGGCGCGGGGCGAATTGCGCAAGGGCGAGGAGGCGATCCGCCTGACCGAACGCGAGCGCGAAATCCTGACCGCGCTGGCCGAACGCGCCGGCGAGGTGGTGCCGCGCGAGGAGCTCGCGGCCCAGGGCTCGGCCGCCAATGACCGCACCGTCGATGTCCAGATGAACCGGCTGCGCCGCAAGATCGAGCGCGACCAG
>JBKBRD010000435.1:0-2959 GCA_046292405.1 Allobosea sp.
GATGGACGCCGCCGAGGCCGAGCGCGCCGGGCTGGTCAGCCGCATCGTGCCGCTCGCCGAACTGATGACGGAAGTGATGAAGGCGGCCGACGGCATCGCCGCCAAGTCGCTCCCCTCGGTGCTGATGACCAAGGAGGCGGTCAACCGCGCCTTCGAGGTGACGCTGAGCGAGGGCTTGCGCTTCGAGCGCCGGATCTTCTCGGCCCTGTTTGCGACGCAGGATCAGAAGGAAGGCATGGCCGCCTTCGCCGAAAAGCGCAAAGCCGACTTCAAGAACTGCTGAGCCGCCGATCGATCACCCCTCTGCATGGCTCAGGCGCCAGAGTTTGACTTGAGCCGGGCGCAGGCCGGACGCACAGTCGCGCCGTCATCAACGCAGGAACGCCCCATGACCGCCGCCCGCAAGCACACCGAATCCGGGCTCGCTCTGCCCAGCTACGCCGATGTCGAGGTCGCGGCCGGGCGCCTCAGGGGCGTCGCCCATCACACGCCGGCGCTGACCTCGCGCACGGCCAATGAGCGCACCGGCGCGAGCCTCGTGTTCAAGCCCGAGAACCTGCAGCGCATGGGCGC
Organism: Allobosea sp.; assembly: GCA_046292405.1. GTDB lineage: Bacteria > Pseudomonadota > Alphaproteobacteria > Rhizobiales > Beijerinckiaceae > Allobosea. Next base: position 574 of record JBKBRD010000435.1, read on the forward strand.
CTTCAAGTTCCGCGGCGGCTACAACGCCATCGCCGCCCTGTCGCCGGAACAGAAGCGGGCGGGCGTGCTGACCTTCTCCTCCGGCAACCATGCCCAGGCCATCGCCTATTCCGGCCGGCTGCTCGGCGTCCCCACCACCATCATCATGCCGGAGGACGCGCCGCAGGCGAAGGTCGCCGCCACCAAGGCCTATGGCGGCGAGGTCGTGCTTTACGACCGCTACACCCAGGACCGGCTCGCGATCGGCAACCGGCTCGCGGCCGAGCGCGGGCTCGCCCTGATCCCGCCCTATGATCATCCCGACGTCATCGCCGGCCAGGGTACGGCGACCAAGGAGCTGATCGAGGATGCCGGACCGCTCGACATGCTGCTGGTCTGTCTCGGCGGCGGCGGGCTGCTGGCGGGCGCGGCGCTCGCCGCCAAGGCGCTGAACCCGTCCTGCCGCGTCTTCGGCGTCGAGCCGGAAGCCGGCGATGACGGGCAGCAATCGCTGCGCAGCGGCAAGATCGTCCGGATCGCCGTGCCCAAGACCATCGCCGACGGGGCGCAGACCCCTTTCCTCGGCGATTACACCTTCCCGATCATCCAGGATCTGGTCGAGGACATCGTCACCGTCAGCGACGCGGCGCTGATCGCCGCCATGCGCTTCTTCGCCGAGCGGATGAAACTCGTGGTCGAGCCGACGGGCTGTCTCGCCGCGGCGGCCGCCTTCACCGGCGCCGTGCCGGTGGAGGGCCGTCGCGTCGGCGTCATCATCAGCGGCGGCAATGTCGATCTCGCCAGCCTGGCGCGCTTCCTCGGCCCCTCGGCGTAAAACCGCGCTGCCGACCGATTGCGCCGTTGACGACGGGCGCATGAGAGACTATACGGCTGCCTCTCGCAGCGGTCTGCCCAGGCAGGGTCCGCCGCACAGGATTTTCAATCAAGGTCGCGGTCCGGCCCGGTTGGCATGAAGCCAGCCTGCTGAGACACGAAGATGACAAGGACGTTTTGGGATGGCCAATACGACGTCGGCCAAAAAGGCCACGCGCAAGATCGAGCGCCGCACCGAGGTGAACAAGGCGCGCCGCTCGCGCATGCGCACCTTCCTGCGCAAGGTCGAAGAGGCGATCGCCTCCGGCGACCAGAGCGCCGCCGCCGCAGCGCTCAAGGCCGCCCAGCCGGAAATCATGCGGGCCGCGCAGAAGGGCGTCGTTCACAAGAACACCGCCTCGCGCAAGGTCTCCCGCCTGGCCGCCCGGGTCAGCACGCTGAGCGCCTGAGCGCCCCGCATTCGACCTGTGTCGAGCCCTATCGAACCCGGCCGCGAGGCCGGGTTTTTTGTTGCTCGCGGTGGCTGTGACCCCGCGGCCACACCGCCTTAATCTTGCTTTATTTGCGCATCGCGTCCCGGATTCGCAATGTTTCGTCGGGCTGGCGGCCTTGACTCTGTCGGCGCTTTTCGGGCGGGAATCGACGCTGGCGAAGGCCCGGGACCGCGCAGCAAAATCTCTTTTTTTTCATCACCTTAGCGGGCAAAGGATTTCCGCCCGGAGAATCGGGTCGACTCTTCCCGGGCCAGCCGCCCCTTCCGAAAAAAAGATTCGCGCCCCGCGCCAACCGGGCGACGTAAACAAAATCTTAAGGTTCCCCAACCAATTGCGAGCCGCCTTCCGATCTCCTGTGGACGCTTCCGGAGGCCAGACTCCGGGACGCCGGCTCGCAGGCATATTGCCCCCCGTCGAGAGCGCCCTGTAAGGTCTTTTCATCGCCGGCCGGACAGCGATGTCCGCCGGGGGTTTCCAGAGATGTATCGATAGATTGGCTCGCGACCTTCGGGAGTGGGGGATGGATTGTTTTTGTCTTCTGCGTCGGGATGAAGCGTAGTTTCACGCTGGGGCGAGCCCTCAGGACCTAATCGAGATCGCGGGAGGCTGGCATCCTGAAGGCGCATTGCGTCTCCGGGGATGGCCTCTCATTGACCGGGCATTGGCGCCGGAACGGCTTACGCTTGCGCAAGCCGCGGCCGCGCGCATCTGAAATTTGAACGAGAACGAGGCAAGGCATGTTTGAGCGGCTGGGCACGATCGAAGCGGAGATGGCGGTTGCGGGGGCCTCGCCCGAGCTGGCCCTGTTGGCCGCGGCGGATCTGCAGGCCCCCGCCGTCGTTGCTGCGTCGTCCGAAGGCTCGGCCGCCGAGGCCTGGGACCGCGTCCGCCGGCGCCTGCGGGCCGAGCTGGGCGAGGACGTCTTCTCCAGCTGGTTCGCGCGCGTCGAACTCGCCGCGGTCACCGGCGGCGTCGCCTACCTCACCGTTCCCACGCGCTTTCTGAAGAGCTGGCTCGAGGCGCATTACATCGATCGCCTGCGCGTCAACTGCGCCGCCGAACTCGCCGCCATGGCCGGC